>JAAYZZ010000083.1 GCA_012514595.1 Elusimicrobiota bacterium | reverse complement strand
ACCAGATGATGCTTCTGACGCAGAGGCTCGAAGAGATGGTCCGTCGGCATCCGGACCAGTGGTCATGGATGCACCGTCGATGGAAGGCCGTCCCGAGGGAAGGGGAAGGTTAGAAAATTTGAACAGAGAGATCTTAGAAGTTTTGAATATTTGGATTTGGGGCGAGTGAACCTGTTTAGGATTGAGAGTTTGGAATTTAAAGTTTGATGAGGTGCACGTATGCCTGTGAAAAAGATCGTTCTGTTCGTCGTTGGTTTTCTTCTTGTCATCTTCGGGATCGCCTGGACGATCCGGGCGTGGGAATTCGTCCAGTATCTTTTTTGGGGGATCGGGGGTCCCTTGCTTGCCGTCGGGGGTATGATCCTTCTGACGCTGACACGGGATTGATCATCAATAGGGGGGACACATGTTCGGACGCCTCAAAAAATATTTCTTCTCGGGCCTTGCGGTCTTTTTGCCGGTCGCGCTCACACTGTATGTCTGTATCTGGATCCTGAATTTTGCGGAAGGGATCTTCGGACGGTATCTGAAGGCCTTTTTTATCCAGAACTATGATTTTTACGTCTGGGGACTCGGGATCGTTGTCCTGGTGAGCCTTGTTCTTTTGATCGGTTTTATCGTCGCCAATTACTTCGGGCGCAGTTTTCATCTCATTGCGGAGCGGATCCTTTTGAGGATCCCTGTGATGGGCACTATTTACCCTGCCTTCAAAGAGATCTCGAAGTTCCTGCTGGAGGAAAGGCCGGCCCTGGCGGGGCAGGTGGTCCTGATCGAATGGCCGCGCAAGGGTGTCCGTACCGTGGCGTTCCTCACCAACACGACGGACCGGAGGATCTCGGACCGCATCGGGACGGACATGATCAATGTCCTTGTCCCGACGGTGCCCAATCCCTTGAGCGGGTTCATCGCGATCGTGCCGCGGGAGGAGGTCATTTTTCTGGACATCACCATCGAGGAGGCCCTCAAGGTGGTCGTGTCCGGAGGGGTTGTGAATCCCTGGAAGGAGGCGGATGCCAAAGCCACTTCCGCGTGATCTCCGGCTCGCGATCTTTGACCTCGACGGGACACTGGTCGACGCCTATCAGGCGATCGCTGACAGTCTCAACGTCGCGCTCTCTGCGCTCGGCCTCAAGCCTCAACGGCCGTCGGCGGTGAAGCGGGCGGTGGGCTGGGGCGTGGATTCCCTGATCCGGAATTTTGTCGATGAGGACAGGGCCGAAGAGGGATTGGCCCTTTTTCGGGACCATCACGACCGGCGCCTGCGGCAGAATATCCGGCTTCTTCCGGGTGCGAAGGGACTGCTCAAGGACCTGAAGACGCGCGGGATGTTCCTTGCGATCGCGAGCAACCGTCCCGCCCGGTTCTGCCGGATCATCCTCGATGAGCTCGGGATCGTCTCGGCCTTTGACCGGATCATCTGCGGTGACAATGTCCCGCGTCCCAAGCCCTGGCCGGACATGCTCCAGCGGATCGTGCGGGAACTGAAGGTCCGTCCATCCCAGGCGATCTATGTGGGGGACATGACGGTCGACGTCCTGAGCGCCCGGCGGGCGCGGATCTTCTCTGTGGCGGTCCCGACGGGATCCTGCACGATCGAGGAGATCCGGGCCGTTCGGCCCGACAGGATGATCGCGCGTCTGACGGACCTCAGGGTTCTCATGAACGGACGCCGGGTCTTGCATAACGGACATAACAAGAGGTAGGTATGGCCACCAGGAGAAAGACAAAGGCGGAGTCGGCGGAGCATTTCGAGCGGATCATGATCGAGCGGGTGATCCCCGAGGTTGACGGCGGACGTTTTCCCGTCAAGAGGGTCCCGGGAGAGACGGTGGAGGTCGAGGCCCATGCCTTTTCCGACGGGCACGATGATCTTCTGGTCTTTTTGCTCTATCGAAAGGCGGGAGCGGCGCTTTGGTCCCGTGTCCCGATGGTCTGTAACGGCAACGACGAGTGGCGGGCCGCTTTTTCCATCAAGGAGCGGGCGGACCATGAATATACCGTTGAGGCGGAGATGGACGAGTTTGCGACCTGGCAGAAGGGCCTCCGGAAGAAGCAGGAGGCGGGCCAGGACCTTTCCGTTGATCTTCAGATCGGCGCCGGGATCCTCAAGAAGGTGGCCGCTTCTGCCTCCGATGAGATCGCCCCCAAACTGACGGCATGGGCCCGCGAGCTTGAGGCCTCCCCGGACCAGGCCCGGGCTGTGGCGCGGGCCCTTGCGTCCGAGACGCATGCCCTTGTGGTCGAGGGATATGCCCGGGAGAGGTTCGTGCGTTATCCGCACATACTCAAGGTCGCGGTCGACCGGCCGAGGGCACTTTTCAGCAGTTGGTACGAGTTTTTCCCCCGCTCGTGGGGCGACAAACCCGGCGAGCATGGATCCTTCAGGACGTGCCAGAGGATCCTGCCGGAGATCGCCCGGATGGGGTTCAATGTCATCTATCTTCCGCCGATCCATCCGATCGGCGTTGCGCATCGCAAGGGAAAGAACAATTCCACGACCTGTCTTCCCGGCGAGCCGGGATGCCCCTGGGCCATCGGGTCCGAGGAGGGGGGGCACAAGACGATCCATCCCCAACTGGGGACGATCGAGGACTTCAAGGCCTTTTTGTCCAAGGCCGCGGGTTTGGGGCTTGAGGTCGCGCTCGACGTGGCGTTCCAGTGTTCGCCGGACCATCCCTATGTCAAGGCCCATCCCCAGTGGTTCCTGTGGCGGCCCGACGGGACGGTCCAGTATGCGGAGAATCCGCCGAAGAAATATGAGGATGTGCTCCCCATCAATTTCGAGACCGAGGACCGTGAGGCGCTCTGGCAGGAGCTGAAGAGCGTGTTCCTTTTCTGGATCGAGCAGGGTGTCCGGATCTTCCGGGTGGACAATCCCCATACAAAACCGTTCATGTTCTGGGACTGGGTCATCGCCGAGATCCGAAAGGACCACCCCGATGTCATTTTTCTTGCCGAGGCCTTTACGCGTCCGAAGGTGATGTATCGTCTGGCCAAAGCGGGATTCACGCAGTCGTACACGTATTTCACCTGGCGCAACAACAAGCATGAGTTCATGGACTACATGAACGAGATCGCGAAGGGTCCTGTGGCCGAGTTCTTCCGCCCGAATTTCTGGCCCAACACGCCGGACATCCTCGTGCCGCATCTGCAGACCGGGGGACGGCCCATGTTCATCATGCGTGCGGTCCTGGCCTCGACGCTTTCCTCGAACTGGGGGGTGTACGGCCCGGCGTTCGAGCTGTGCCTGAACGAACCCTTTCCAGGGAAGGAAGAGTATATTTACTCGGAGAAATACGAGATCAAATCCTGGGACTGGGATGCGCCGGGGAACCTCAAGGACACGCTCGCGCTCCTCAACAGGATCCGCCGGGACAACGCGGCCCTTCAGGAGACGCGGAACATCCGTTTCCTCGAGGTCTACAACGATCAGCTTTTGGCCTACTGGAAGGCCTCTTCGGACGGGAAGAATGTGATCCTGGTGGTCGCCAGTTTTGATCCCGTCCATGCCCAGGGGGGCCGGATGCGTCTGCCGTTGAAGGAGCTGGGACTTTCCGGGGACGCCGTCCTCGAGGTCCAGGACCTTTTGACCGGCATGAGACAGGTGTGGCGGGGAGAATTCGCGGATGTCCACATCGATCCCCGGCGCATGCCGGCGCAGGTGTTGAGGGTGGAGAAGAAGTAGGGACAGGTGGCAAGGGACATGGGACAGGGAGGGTGAGCATATTCTCTGATGATATCTTTTTGTTCTTCCGTTCTCCATGTTCCGTGTCACATGTCCCCTGTCCCTTTTCAGGGTCTGGGGTTATAATCCCTTCGGAGGAGGATGATGACCACAGCGCCAGCGTGGTATAAGGACGCCGTCATTTATCAGCTGCATGTGAAGTCTTTCTATGACAGCAACGGGGACGGTGTCGGCGATCTTCAGGGACTGACGCAAAAACTGGATTACCTCAAACGCCTGGGCGTGAGCGCGCTCTGGCTCCTTCCGTTCTACCCCTCTCCTCTCAAGGATGACGGTTACGACATCGCGGATTATTACGGGATCAATCCCCAGTATGGCGATATCAAGGATCTCAAGGAACTTCTTCGCGAGGCCCACAAAAGAGGCCTTCGCGTCATTACCGAGCTTGTCATCAATCACACCTCCGACCAGCATCCCTGGTTCCAGAGGGCGCGCAGGGCCCCGGCGGGATCCAATCACAGGAATTATTATGTCTGGAGCGGGACGCCGGAAAAGTATCAGGACGCCCGGATCATCTTCAAGGATTTTGAACCCTCGAACTGGACGTGGGACGAGGAGGCGAGGGCGTACTACTGGCACCGGTTCTATGCGCATCAGCCGGACCTGAATTTCGAGAATCCGAACGTCCAAAAGGAGATTCTCAAGGTCGCCGAGTTCTGGTTCGAGCTGGGGGTCGACGGGCTGAGGCTGGATGCGGTGCCGTATCTTTTTGAGCGTGAGGGGACCAGCTGCGAGAATCTCCCCGAGACGCACACCTTCCTCAAGAAGCTCCGTAAACATATCGACGGGAAATTCAAGGACCGGATGCTCTTGGCCGAGGCCAACCAGTGGCCGGAGGACGCGGTCGCCTATTTCGGCGACGGGGATGAGTGTCACATGGCGTTCCATTTCCCGATTATGCCCCGGATGTACATGAGCCTTCAGATGGAGGACCGTTTTCCCCTGATCGATATTCTCGAGCAGACGCCTTCGATCCCCGGCGGGGCCCAGTGGGCGATCTTCCTTCGGAATCACGACGAGCTGACACTCGAAATGGTGACGGACGAGGAGCGGGACTATATGTACCGCGCCTATGCCAGGGACCCGAGGTCCAAGATCAATCTCGGGATCCGGAGACGTCTGGTGCCGCTTTTGAGCAACAACCGCCGCAAGATCGAGCTCATGAACATCCTGCTCTTTTCTCTGCCGGGCACTCCGATCATCTACTACGGGGATGAGATCGGGATGGGGGACAACCGGTTCCTGGGCGACCGCAACGGCGTGCGCACCCCCATGCAGTGGAGCGCGGACCGTAATGCCGGATTCTCCCGCACCAATCCGCAGGAACTCTTTCTTCCTGTCGTCATCGATCCGGAATATCACTACGAGACCGTGAACGTCGATACGCAGGAGAACAATCTGTCGTCTCTTTTGTGGTGGACGCGGCGTGTGATCGCGGTGCGCAGACGTCACAAGGCCTTCAGCCAAGGGACGACGCGGTTCCTGTATCCGGACAATGCCAAGGTGCTCAGCTTTGTCCGCGAGTGCGGGGAGGAGACGGTCTTGGTCGTCATCAACCTGTCGCGGTTCTCCCAGGCCGTGGAACTGGATCTCAAGGAATATCAGGGTGCAACGCCTGAAGAGGTCTTCAGCCAGAATCCTTTCCCCGTCATCAAAGAGACTCCGTATGTCCTGACGCTCGGACCGCACGGACATTTCTGGTTCATTCTCCGGAAGCCGGCAGCCTTGCCCTCCGTTGCCACGCGGGGGGATGCCTGGATCGAGCCGGGAGACTGGACAGGTCTTCTCGAGGGTTCGGGTCGCGGGTGGCTGGAGAATCACGTGCTTCCTGAGTATCTCGCCCGGGTCCGTTGGTTCCGGAGCAAGGCCCGGAAGGTCCGAACGGTCCAGATCAAGACCCTGTGGCCGCTGGGGATCTCGCACGGGGCCGTGGTCCACGTCCAGTTCACGATGGGCAGTCCCGAGGAGTATTTTCTGCCTTTCGCGTTCATGTCTTCTGGTCAGGCCCAGACACTGGCCGCGGAGCATCCGGATGCCCTGATCTGTCCTGTGACCGCGGCCGGGCAGGAGGGATTCCTCGTCGATGCTACTTATGCCCCGTCTTTT
>JAAYZZ010000082.1 GCA_012514595.1 Elusimicrobiota bacterium | reverse complement strand
TCCCTTTTAGAGAGGAAAACCCCATGTCCCTGGCCTCAAATATCGCCCAGAAACTCCTGACCGAACACCGGTCCCTCGCCAGCGCGGAATCCTGCACCGGAGGCCTCATCGCCCACACCCTGACCAACATTTGCGGATCCTCGTCCTGGTTCAAGGCCGGGACCGTGGCCTATGCCAATGAGATCAAGACCCGGGCTCTGGGAGTGCCTCCCCCCCTCATCAAGAAATACGGTGCTGTGAGCGCCCCCGTGGCCCGCGCCATGGCCGAAGGGGCGCGCAGAAAGGCCCGGACCGATTACGCGCTCAGCACGACCGGGATCGCGGGTCCCACTGGCGGGACAGCCACAAAACCTGTAGGCCTAGTCTTCATCGCGGCCGCAAGTGCCCGGCGTTCGATCGTCAAAAAGTGTTTCTTTAAGGGCTCCCGTCAACAGATCAAAAGGCAGGCAGCCGAGGCCGCCATGGCCCTGCTCCTGAAATTGTCATGACCCCCCACATCCGTGCCTTCATCGCGATCGACCTGAACGAGACCATCAAGACATCCCTGGAACAGGTCCAAAAGACCCTCGCCTCATCCGAGGCCGATGTGAAGTGGACGGAGAAGGCAAGCCTGCACATGACCCTCAAATTCCTGGGCGACATCTCTCCCGACCAGGTCGAACCTATTGCAGAGGTCATGACCAGGGTCGTGGCGACCACACCAAAATTCTCCTTCGACATCACGGAACTCGGGGCCTTCCCCGACATCCTGTTCCCCAAGATCATCTGGGCCGGGGTGGGGCAGAACGCGGAAACGCTCGAAGGGATCGCCAGGCGGCTCGAGGAGGAGCTTCTGAAGCTCAAGATCAAAAAGGATGAGAGGGCCTTCTCGGCCCACATCACGCTCGGCCGCACGCGCTCCACGAACGGCAAGGACCGGCTGGTCGCAGCCTTGGAAGAGACGAACCTGCCATCCGGCCTCTCTCAGGCCGTCGGCGGCATCACGCTTTTTCAAAGCCTCCTCACCCCGCAGGGACCGGTCTACACCGCCCTCAAGAACGCCCCTCTCAAATAAAAACCCCCGTGCCGCTTGCGCAGCACAGGGGTTGAAGACAAAAGATCCTGACCCTAGTTTCTGGAACGCACCTTGGACAAAAGCCGCAGGATCTCCATGTAGAGCCAGACCAGGGTGACCATCAGACCGAAGGCGCCGTACCACTCCATGTACTCGGGCGCTCCGCTCTCGGCCCCGCGCTCGATGATATCAAAATCCAGGATCAGATTCAGGGCCGCGATCCCGACGACAAAAAGGCTGAAACCGATACCCAAAGGTGTGCTTCCCATGACGAATCCAGGGGCGCTCACCCCGAACATCCCCACGATCCACACAATGAAATAAAAGAGCGCGATCCCGGCCGTGGCCACAAAGATCCCGAGCTTGAATTTCTCCGTCGCCCGGATCATCCCGCTTTTATACGCCATCAAAAGACAAAAGAGCGTCGCGAATGTGAGACCCACCGCCTGGACCACGATGCCGGGATACTGGATCTCGAAGAACGCCGAGAGCCCGCCCAGCACCAACCCTTCGCACGCCGCATAAAGAGGTGCCGTGACCATGGCCCACTCTTTCTTGAAAATCGTCACAAAGGCGAAGATGAGCCCCCCGATCCCTCCCGCGAAGATGAAAGGAAGGACCCCCTGCTGGATCTGGGCCGCGGACGGATATCCCGGAAGTCCGACGACAGGTGACGGCTGGATGATCCGGTTCCAGATCCATCCGGCGGCAACGAGCAGGACCGCCAAAAGGATCAGGGTCTTATTCACCGTACCCTGGATCGTCATGGCCCGCCCCGGGACCGCAAATCCGGAAGAGCGAAAGGCATTTTCATTGAGTGTTGGATTGGATGAACGCATCATGATCCCCTCCTTATCTAAAAGACCAAACGAAGCGCGATCTGAAGAACGATGTTGGTATAGATCCCGGCCATGATGTCATCGGCCATGATCCCCCAGCTCCCGCCCATCTTTTC
>JAAYZZ010000007.1 GCA_012514595.1 Elusimicrobiota bacterium | reverse complement strand
GGGCAAACGACGCTGGAGGCCCGCAAATGGGTTGATGATCAGCGAAAGATCGGCCTGGGGAAAGCGCTCTGGAAGGCCACGGACCGGTTCTTTCGGACCTATCTGCGCAAGCAGGGATACAAGGACGGGTTCATCGGATTCATGGTCGCGATCTTCGCGTGGCTGTACCAGATCATGAGCTATGCGAAGTATTACGAGATAACAAAAGGGATCAAGCAGAAGGAGATGTTAAAAGGTTAATAGAAAGAAGAGTGGGGATGGGTGTGGATCAGCAGATCTCTTTCTGGGAGGCCATCCTTATTTTTGTATAAACGGCATTCTTTCTCATCCTGTTTGTGTCCTGCTATTAACCTATTAACCTTTTAACATTCAGATTTCTTATGAAAGTCGTCTTCCTCGACAGAGACGGGGTCATCAATACATTCCCCGGTAACGGCCTCTATGTGACGCGGGCCAGGAATTTCCATTTCCTGCCCGGGGCGCTCGAGGGCTTGAGGCTGCTCACCGAGGCGGGGTACCGCATCTTTGTGATCTCCAACCAGGCCGGGGTGGGGAAGGGTGTCTACACGCGCGAGCATTTGGAGGAGATCACCCAAAAGATGCTCAAGGGCGTCACGGCCGCGGGTGCGCAACTGACGGGCGTGTTCTATTGCACCTGCCGGTCTTCCGACGGATGTAATTGCCGCAAGCCCCGGGTCGGGAATATCGAGAAGGCCCTCAAGATGATCGGCGGGTCTCTCAAGGATGCCCCGCAGACCTATTTCGTGGGGGATACCGAGATCGACATCAAGGCCGGCAAGAACGCCGGGTGTCGGACCATCTTTTCTCTTTCCGGCCGTGAGGACCGCGAGTATATGAAACGCTGGGACGTGCGTCCCGACCATATCGTGGAGGACCTCTATGATGCCGCCTGCCTCATCATCCAAAAGAATTCTCATCCTGTACGCGACCGCCGGCGCGGGGCACAAAAAGGCCGCTGAGGCGGTCTTTGCGGGGTTCAAGAGCCGCGGGGTCGGGAATGTCGACTTTGTCGATGCCCTGGACCATACCAGCTCCTTCTTCAAGAAGACCTACAGCGACGGATATGAGTTCATGGTCGGGAAACTCCCCAAGGTGTGGGAGATCTTTTTTGCCCTGACCGACCAGGCCTGGTTCGCACCGATCTTCCGGAGCGTTCGCCGGGTCTATAATTATCTGAATGCCCGTCCGCTGGTGCGTTTCATCCGGAACGGGAACTATGATGTGATCTTTACAACCCACTTTTTGTCGACGGAGGTCGTGGGGTGGATGCGTCGCAAGGGGATGACGGATGCGCGGTTCATCACCATGGTGACCGATTATGACGTGCACCGGATCTGGCTTGTCGAGGGCGTCGATCAGTATCTGGTGGCGAGTGACTACACCAAAGGACGCCTGAAAGGCCTGGGCGTTGAGGAGGGGAGGATCGCGGTCACGGGCATCCCGGTGGCCGAGAAGTTCATCCAGCCGCGCGACAAGCGGGAGACCCGGCGCAAGTTGGGCCTTCAGGAGGACCGCTTCACGGTCCTTTTGTCGACGAGCTCTTTCGGGTTCGGGCCGATCGAGGAGTTGACCGCGCTTTTGTCCGACATCCAGATGATCGTGATCTGCGGGTACAACAAGGGCCTGTTCGAGAGAATGACCGTGCGCGGTAATCCGCTTCACAAGATCTGCACGTTCGTCGACAATATGGAAGAGATGCTGGCGGCGTCCGATGTCATGATCACAAAGCCCGGAGGGCTTTCGATCACCGAGGCCCTGGCCAATCATCTGCCTCTGATCTTTTTCAGCGCGATCCCGGGTCAGGAGGCGGGGAATGTCCGGGTGCTTGCCGCCAACGGGATCGGGATGAGCGACAAGACGCCGCCAGAGATCGCGGCCGCGATCCGGGCCTTTGCCGATTCTCCGGAGGCGCTCCAAAAGGCCCGGGATGCGGCGACCGCATTGGCCCGTCCGGATTCGGTTGCAGGAATTGTGAAGGAGATCCTGAAATAGGGTTGATGAGGTCTCTTCGCCCGGCTGCGCGGAGTCCCGCCGGGCAACAAAGCGATCCCCTTGGCTGGCAGCTGTGTCCTTTGAATAAGTATTAGCGAGCGAAGCAATCTCCCCAAATTTTTTATGTCGCAGGACTCCATCGCGCACATCGTTGTCGGTCTTCCTGTTGAAGGCCCCTTTGATTATTCGGTCCCCGAAGAATTCCGGGATAAGGTTCTTGTGGGGGTGCGCGTCCTTGTGTCTTTTGCGGGTCGCAAGCGTGTCGGGGTTGTGGTCAGTCTTGGGAAGAAGCCCCTTGTTGAAAAGGTCCTCCCGGTCCTGAAGGTCCTTGATGAGACACCCGCCTTTGAGGAGAACGCGCTCGCGTTCTTCCGGGAATTCGCCCTGCATTTCGGCTGTTCTTTCGGAGAGGCGCTGGAGCTTTCTCTTCCGGCGTCCCTGCGCAAGTCCCGGCGGCTCAAGGCCTGGGACAGGACAACACCCGTCGGGGGGGATCCCGCCCCCCGGACAGATCTTCTTTTTGATTGTGGTCTCAAAAAGCGATGGGAGATCATTCTGCCCCGCGTGGAGGAGACCCTGCGTTCAGGTCGGGGCGTCATCGTTCTTGTTCCGGATGCGAGCCATATCGTTGAAGCACAGAGGCGTCTGGAGACTTTGGCGCGCGAGTTCAGGGGCGTTCTTCTCCGCCACGGCACGGACAAGGAGGAGCTCGAGCGCTGGATCAAGGTCCGTTCTGGCGCCTCGCGTTTGGTCCTGGGCTTCATCTCCGGGGTCCTCGCCCCGGTGCAGGATCCGGGGCTCATCGTGGTCCTGGAGGAGGACAGTCCGTTCTATAAGCATGACCAGTCGCCATTCTATCATGCGCGTGAGGCCGCGCTTTTGCGCGCGCGGATCACAAAAGCGGATGTGCTCTTGGTCTCGAGTGCGCCTTCCCTCGAGGCCTGGCGCATGGTGAGCGAAAAAAAGGCCGCACTTATCGTCGGGGAAAGGCCGGTCTGCCCGGTCAAGCTCTTGGACCTTTCGAACTTCAAGATGAAGAAAGGGACGGTCATCTCTCCCGGACTTTCGGGTCACCTGGAGCGTGTGCTCAAAGAGGGAAAGAGGGCGCTCATTTATGTTCCCGCCGCGAGGGGAACGGCCCCGACGGTGGAAGAGGTGGTCCGGCGTTTTCCTGGCGTTTGCGTCCGGGGATATGAAAAGACATCCGGTGCGTTCCCTGTTGAAGCCCAGGTCGTGGTGGCGACCCAGGCCGTGTTCCGTCACAGGGGTGAGGTCCTTTTCGCGTTGTCGGTCGTGGCGGACATCGACTGGGAGAGGCACAAAAATGACCGCCGCGCCAGCCATCAGACCTTTGCGCTTGTTCGGCATCTGGCGCAGATGACGAGCGGGCTTGTGCTTCTTCAGACCCGCAATGTCCATGATGAGGGGCTGCATGCGCTTCTCAGCGAGGATGCGGAAGATTTCTATCGTCCGGAGCTCAAGGCCTGCCGCGACATGGGGCTTCCGCCGTATGCGGTCCTCGTGGCCGTGGTGGTCCGTTCGGCGGACCCGGAGCTTGCTTGCGCGGAGGCCAAAAGGCTGTATGATAGTTTTCACGCCGCGCGTCCCGAGGACATGGGCATCCTCGAGCCGCAGCCGGACCGTTCTCCCATCGTCCGCGGCAAGTTCCGCCACTGCATCATGGTCCATGGTGTCGATGTTGAGGAGACCGTGGGGTTCGTGAGGAAGGTCCTGCGGGGCTTCCGTCCCCGGAAGGATGCGGTGGTGACGGTGAATGTGGATCCGTGAGGAGCTAAGAGACGAGAGGCGAGGGACGAGGGGAAAGAGTCAAGGGTTGAAGAAACCATTGCTGTGTTAATGGATCAAGGGTCGATGCAGCGCCGGTCTTTTCTCGTCTCTGGACTCTCGCCTCTCGGCTTTAATTGATATGAAAATCCTTTTCTTCGGCTGCGATGATTTCGCGGCGACCAGTCTGATCCGTCTCATCCATCCCGGCCATAAGGTCGTTGGGCTTGTGACCCAACCCGACCGACCCCAGGGCCGCGGCATGCATATCCTTTTTTCTGCGACGAAGCAGGTCGCCCTCGCGCACTCGGTCCCGGTGTTCCAGCCCCAGACCCTGAAGGACCCCGGGGTGATCGAACGGCTGCGGGCCTTTGAGGCCGATCTTTTTGTGGTCATCGCCTACGGCAAGATCCTGCCCGCCAGCGTCCTTTCTCTTCCGCGGCTTTTTTGTCTCAATGTCCATGCCTCGCTCTTGCCGAAATTCCGGGGGGCCGCGCCGGTCAATTGGGCCATCATCCACGGCGAGAAGAAGGCCGGGGTGACCCTCATCCGGATGAACGAGGGGATGGACACAGGCGACATGATCGCCTCGCGCGAGCATTCCATCGGTGCGGATACGACCGCGCAGGAGTTGAGGGGGCAGTTGGCCGTGGCAGGGGCCGACCTTCTCCTCGAGACGCTTCCGCTCCTCAAGGAAGGCCGGATTTCTTTTACGGTGCAGGATGAGCGTCGGGCCTCCAAGGCCCCGAAGATGACCAAGGACCTGGGGCACATCAATTGGGCCCAGCCCGCGCAGTGGGCGCATGACCTCATCCGCGGGGTCCAGCCTTGGCCCGGGGCCTACACGTTCTGGCACGGGGCCAGGCTTAAGATCCTTGATACATCCCTGGCGGCGATGCAAAAGGGCGTTCCGGGAGAGATCATCGAGGTCCACAAGGACGGATTTTTTGTCCAGGCCGGGGAGGGCGCGCTCCTGGTGAGGCGCGTGCACCCCGCGAACTCCCACGCCATGGATGCCCGCGCGTTCTTGGCGGGACACAGGATCAAGGTGGGGGATGTCCTGGGATAACATTCTCCCTCCCGGTGAGGGAGGCGGTCCCTTCCTGGGCCTGGATAAAGCGATTGTCCCTTTTGCATGTCCCGGATATAATTCTTTTGCCATTCGGCAGCTTTTTCCCAACCCCCTTGGGGAAGAGGCAACCATCAATCCAAGAGGGGGGCATCATGTCCAGGAATACGGATCTCACCAAAGTTTCTGTCTTTGAGGGCAAGCGTGTCAGGAAAGTCTTTCACGCGGGCCAGTGGTGGTTCTCGATCGTGGATACGGTCGAGGTCCTTGTCGAGAATGAACGTCCGCGTAAATACTGGAATGATCTTAAGAAAAAGCTGATCGTAGAGGGGTATATTGAGGTGTCCGATAAAATCGGACAACTGAAGATGAGGGCCTCGGATGGCAAGCTTTATCTCACGGACTGCGCTTCAACAGAAACGCTTTTTCGCATCATTCAGTCCATTCCTTCCCCCAAGGCCGAGCCGTTCAAGCGTTGGCTCGCCCGGGTGGGGCGCGAGCGGATCGAGGAGATCCGGGACCCGGAGCTCGCCATGGATCGGGTCCGTGCGATCTACGCAAAGAAAGGCTATTCCCGGGAGTGGGTCGAGAAAAGGATCCGGGGGATTGCCATCCGCCAGGACCTCACGCAGGAGTGGAAGGACCGCGGGGCCGCGCGCCAGAGGGATTACGCGATCCTGACCAACGAGATCATGCAGGGGGCTTTCGGGCTCAAGGTCGATACCTATAAAAAGGTCAAGGGCCTGGACCGCGAGAATCTGCGGGACCACATGACGGACATGGAGCTTATCCTCACAATGCTCGGGGAAGCGACCACGACCACCCTGACCCGGGGCCGTGGTTCGCGCGGGATGCCGGCCCTGGAAAAGGATGCGGGCGACGGCGGCGGGGTCGCGGGCCGTACCCGCCGGGATATTGAGAAGGTGTCGGGGCAAGCCGTTGTCTCTGGGGAGAATTTCCTGGGACAGGGAGAAGCGAAAAAGAGAAAAGGCGAAAGAGTGAAAGAAGGTCGACGGCTGCTTAAGGCAAGGATCTGAAAAGCGAGGGGCCCGTGAAGTCCTAGGGCCGGAGCGATCAGGGACTTGGGCCCTGTCTTCGGGGTCTTTTTCGCTCTTTCGCTTTTTGTTATTGCCCCTCGGGACCTTTCTGTTATAATCGACCCCGAATTCCGGTCCTGTTCCCCGGGCGTTCGCCTTTCGGGGACCCCGGTCGCGTGAATCCATTTCAAGAACAGTTCTATAGAGGGAGGGCATCATGGTCAAGGTGGGTATCAATGGTTTTGGTCGTATCGGGCGTCTGGTGTTCCAGGCGATCTGCGATCAGGGGCTTTTGGGCAAGGAGATCGACGTGGTCGCGGTCGTCGATATCTCGACGGACGCGGAATATTTCGCCTACCAGCTCAAGTATGATTCCGTTCATGGACGTTTCAAGCATGATGTGAAGGCGGAAAAGAGCGATGCCGCGAAGGAAGAGTGTGATACCCTCGTCGTCAACGGTCACAAGATCAAGTGCGTGATGGCCACAAAGAACCCGGCCGAGCTTCCCTGGAAGGCGCTGGGGGTCGATTATGTGGTGGAGTCGACCGGCCTTTTCACCGCGAGCGAGAAGGCCCAGGGCCATCTCGAAGCCGGGGCCAAAAAGGTCATCATCTCCGCCCCCGGAAAAGGGGATGTGAAGACCCTTGTCATGGGCGTGAACGAGAACGAGTATGATCCGGCCAAGCACAATATCGTGTCGAACGCGAGCTGCACGACCAACTGTCTGGCGCCGCTTGTTCATGTGCTTCTTAAAGAAGGCATCGGGATCGACAAGGGGCTCATGACCACGATCCACGCCTACACCGC
>JAAYZZ010000081.1 GCA_012514595.1 Elusimicrobiota bacterium | reverse complement strand
CGATCGGTCGTCAGCCGCTAGTTTATGGTAATGCCCTGATCGTCGGCGATGGCGATGGCACCGGAGCCGTTGCGGCTGTTGCGGATATCACTGGTGGGATCAATTTCGATGCCGTCAAAGCGGTGTTGGATTATGATCCTTTGACCATTGATATTTTTGCAGCCAAGGCCAATGAGGATATCAACATGGCCCAGAATGACGACGATGATACCGATCTTTATGGTATCAATGCCAACCTCAAGGTGGGCGGTGACATGAATGTCGTCCTCGAAGGCTACCTGTTTGCCAAGATGGATAGGAACTCGACATCGACAGCTCAGGTTGAGACCGAAAAGGTTTATGTTCCTGGTTTGCGCGTCAGTCTGAATCCCTACGAGGGATTGAATCTGCAGGCCGAGGCGGCTTATCAGACCGGCAGCACGGCAGCCAACGAAACCCTTGGGGCGTATGCCTTCCAGACCATGGCGAGCTTTGCTCTCCCGGTCCTGAAGGACATCTCCCCGGTCCTGTCTGCCAGCTACACCTACCTGTCTGGCGACAAGAATGGTACTGGAGATAATAATTCCGCTTGGGATTCAATGTACTATGATCAGAACGCTGGCCGCATTTTCTACAATGTGTACAGCTTCTCCGATCTGAAGCTCGCGAGCGTTGCGTTGGAAGCCACTCCTATGGAGGATGTGACCGCCAAGTTGTCCTTGTACAGTCTGCAGGAGGCCAAGGGCACCAGCAACGAGAGAGGAAACGAGGTTGATCTGGATGTGTCCTATGCCTACACAGAGGATGTGACACTCGGGGTCAGCGCCGGCATGTTCAACAGCAAGGTTCTTGGCCAGGATGATACGGCCACCCAGCTGTTGTCCAGCGTCAAGGTTGTGTTCTAATCGAACGCACTTAAGTTGCATCAAAAGCCCCGGGGCCAAACCCCGGGGCTTTTTGTTTGTAGAGAAAAGGGACACGGGACATGGGGCAGGGGACAGGGGGCGTGGAGACGAGAGACGCAAGACGAAAGACGTGAGACGAAAGACGAGGGGTGGCAAATAAAAAGGGCCGCACATTTCTGTGCAGCCCTGAGCCTAAAGGCGGCTCCTTCCTAACGAAAAGGCAATTAAAATATAGCATTTGCCGGGGAATAATCAAGAGAAAGATCGGGGGAAAAGATCGGCTTTAAGACGCCTTCCCGGGCCAGTCTTAAAACCATCAGCGCCCCGGGCCGGACTCGAACCGGCATCGCCCTTTTCGTTAGGAAGGAGCTTTATCCTTTAAGCTACCGGGGCCGCCTTGCCGTAAAGATAACATATCTTGATAATAAGTCAAACATATTTTTATGATTCCGCGGGCTTGTTTCTCGCCTTTTTTATTTGATTCCTTTTTTCTTTCTTTTGCCTTCCCTGTCCCTTGTCCTGTGTTCGTTGTCCCTGTAAAGATTTTCCAGTTTTTCGTTTAATCTCTTTTTATATTTGTTATTATTTTTATGGAAGGCCTTTGCGGACCTCATCCCTTTAATTTTCCGTCGATAAAAAAGCGCTCAAGGAGTTGAAGCAGTATGACGCGCGACGAGATATACGATCATCTGGCCAAGGTCTATCTGGGCAAGCGCGGGGCCGTCGAGGAGAAGCGTCCGCCGAGGCGGCGGTTCTCGGCGTGGCTTGTGATCAACATCGTGATCACGGCCTTCATCCTCGCAAGCGTGTTCTGGGGGCTCACGGCCTTCTTCACGCGCCACGACGATCTTTTAAAGAGCCGGATCATCTACACGCTCACGAATTCGCCGCTCCGTCTGACGTACAACGTCGGAAAAGGGCTGCCGCAGGTCAAGGAGCTCAAGATCGGCGTTCCATCTCCGGATGTGAGCCGTTACCAGAGGATCAACCTTTCGGTCCGTTCTTTCAAGGGGGCCAATCCCGGGCGGATCAAGGTGATCCTCACCAACGCCAAGGCCGAGCGGGCGGCCTATTATCTCGACGATATCAAGGCCCGATGGCAGGAATATTCGATCCGTTTCGACGAACTGAACCTCACGGATTGGAAGACCCTCAAGGACATCGCCTTCGTCGTCGAGGCGTGGAATGCGGACCGGACGTCCGGGTCGGTCCTGATCGATAATATCAGTTTTGCCAACTAACCTCTAAGGGAGAGAAATGATGAAGATCATTTCCATTGCGAATCAGAAGGGCGGCTGCGGAAAGACCACGACCGCGATCAATCTCGTGTCATCCTTGGGCGCCAACGGACAGAAGGTCCTTCTGATCGACCTGGATCCCCAGGCCCACGCGACCTTGGGGCTCAACTGCGACGACCAGAACAGCATCTACAACGTCATTTCGAACATCACGCCCCGCAAGCTCTCGATCCGGGACATCATCCAGACCGTGAACGAGCATTTCGATATCGTTCCCTCGAACGTTCTGGTGGGGACGCTGGAGCAGGAGCTGGCCGACGAGATCGGCCGCGAGATGAAGCTCCTGGAGGTCCTGTCGGGTCTTAAGGAGGCGTATGATTACGTGATCATCGACTGCCCGCCGAGCCTCGGATTCCTCACGGTCAATGCGCTGCGGGCGAGCCACGAGGTCATTATCCCCGTCGAGACAAGCCGGTTCTCTGTCCAGGGCGTGGATCATTTGATGGACATCATCAACCTGATCCGCGACCGTCTGGACCATCCCGTCGAGCCCAAGGTGCTCATCACCATGTTCGATTCCCGTCTGCGGCATTCCTTTTCCATGATGTCGAAGATCAAGGACAAGTTCGGCGGAATGCTCCTGGATACCATCATCCATGTGAACGTGAAGCTCAAGGAGGCCGCGGTCTCGGGGAAGACGGTCCTGGCCTACGACAAGTATTGCCGGGGCGCCAAGGATTACGGACAGCTGGCCAAGGAGCTTCTGATGCGGGCCAATGGCAAGAGGCCTGAGTTCTCGCTCAAGATGCGCGAGACGATCAGTCAGAAGATGGAGGAGATCGCCCAGGCCCGCTTCGCGGTCCAGGCGCCTGCCGCCCAGTCGGTATACGTGGCGGGGAATTTCAACGACTGGAGCATTTCCGAGGATTTCCGCCTCAAGCGCGAGGGCGATGTCTGGAACCTCTCCGTGCCGCTCAAGGCCGGGGCCTACGAATATCAGTTCATCATCGACGGGCGCTGGCAGCCGGATCCGGCCAATCCCCGCAAGGTCCAGAACGGTCTGGGGGACATGAATTCCCTTCTTGAGGTCGCGCATGGATAAGAACATCCTGGATGTCATCCGCAATATCGAGGAGGACAGGCTCTATGCGCTCCTGGGGTATGCGATGATCTTCTGTGTCGTTCCGCTCCTTTTCCGCAAGGACAGCGAGCTGGCCGTCTTCCACGGACGTCAGGGCCTGGCGCTTTTTCTTGTCGAGATGTCCGGGTTCACCCTGAGCGTGATCTTTCCGGTCCTCTTTCGGCCTTTTTTGATCGTCTTTATGGTCGTGTCTTTGTGGGGGATGATCGGTGCGCTTCGGGGGGTCCAGGCCCGTATCCCGCTGGTCCATCGACTGGCTGAGCGTCTGGTCCTGTAGCGGCTTGCCGGGCCGGTGTCGCGGGTGGTATACTCATCATAGAAAGGCCGCCAGATATGAAGAGATCTTCCTCCGCCCAGGTCATGATCGAGCATGTCATTGTCCTCACCGCGATCGTCGTCGTCCTTATTCTCTTCTTGAGGCCGGGGGGGCGCTTCGCGAATGCCATCAATGCCTTGCTTCAGAGACCCGCTACGATGATGCAATGAGACAGGTCTTTTTTCTTTCGGCCATCGGGCTTCTTTTTTCCATTTCTCTCCAGGCCCAGGAAACATCCTCTCCCGAGATCTATGCCCGGGGCGTTCGCTATGACTCCGTCGAGGCCTATCGGCGGGGGGAGGCCAGGCCCCTGGACATTGTCGATGCGGACCCGGCGCTTTACGCGCGGGATGAGGAAGGGCCGCGGGGGCCTTCGATCGCAGGGGTGACCCCGGATCTCTCGGAGTTGATGGGACGGTTCCAGTCCGGGGAGTCCCAGGGCCCTGTTCCGGGAGGATCAGGGAAGGATCTCCGCCATCTTTTGGGAGAGACCCGCGATCCGGTGCTTGTGATCATTGGCGATGGAAAGGCCCGGGTCCATGTCCTCGAACAGAAGGAAAGGCCGGAGGCAGGGACCTTTTCGACGTCGGACCAGAGGGGCGGGGGAGAGGGTTTTAATCCTTGACTTCCAAAAATCGCGTAAGTATAATGGCGCACTGTTAAAAAGAAAAAATAAGGATTTTCTTAAAGAAAGGACACTCCGTTGGTTCTCGTTAAAGACAAGAAAGAGGAGATCATTCGCGATTTCAAGGTCCATGCCAAGGACACCGGTTCTCCCGCCGTTCAGGTCGCGATCCTGACCGAAAAGATCAATGAGCTCAACGAGCATTTCAAGCTCCACAAGAAGGACTTCCATTCCCGTCGGGGACTTCTCCTGATGATCGGAAAGCGTCGCCGCCTTCTGGCCTATCTCAAAAAGAGCGATCTCAAGAAGTACGAAGAGACCATCGGAAAGCTCGGGCTCCGCAAATAACAGAACAGGAAAGATATCCATGAGTGTGACCAAAGTTGAGGCTTCTTTCGGGAAGAATATTTTTACGATTGAAACGGGCAAGCTCGCCAAGCAGGCCAATGGGTCTGTCGTGGTCTCCTGCGGGGGGACCGTGGTCCTTGTGACCGCGTGCATGGCCCGTACAATCCGCGAGGGGCTGGATTTCTTTCCTCTTTCTGTTGAATATCAAGAGAAGACCTATTCCGCGGGAAAGATCCCCGGAGGGTTCTTCAAACGTGAAGGCCGTCCCACGGAGAAGGAGATCCTGACCTCCCGCCTGATCGACCGGCCCATCCGTCCGCTGTTCCCCGAAGGATTGCGCAACGAGGTTCAGGTCGAGGCCACGGTCCTTTCCGCGGACCCGGAGAACGATCCGGACATGCTGGCAATGAACGGGGCCTCTGCCGCCCTGATGGTCTCGGACATTCCTTTCGCAAGCCCTGTCAGTGCGGTCCGCATGGGCATGATCAACGGTGAGTTCATCGTGAACCCCACCTATGCCCAGAGAGCGGAAAGCGCCCTGGATTTCATCGTTTCTGGTGATGATCAGGGCATTGTCATGATCGAAGGGGACGCAAAAGAGATCCCTGAAGATACGATCAAGAAGATGCTTTCGGCGGCCTTTGAGGCATTGCAGGACGGGCTCAAGGCCCAGCGGGATCTTCAGAAGAAGGCCGGAAAGCCCAAGGTCGAGGTCAAGACCAAGGCCCTTCCGCCCGAATTCGTCGAAAAGGTCCGGGCCATGGCCATGCCGCGGATGACCGAGATCTTCAAGGGCATGGCGGATAAGAAAGCCCGTGAGGCCGCGATCAATGAGGTTTTCGCAGGCCTTGTGGCCGACATGTCGGTCTTTGCTGATTTTAAGGTAGGTGAGGCAGAGATCTCTGACAAGGATGTCGCTGCTGTCTTTGAGATCCTTCAGTATGAGCTTATTCGCGAGAACGTCTTCACCAAGGGGCAGCGTGTGGATGGCCGGGGGCTCAAGGATATCCGTGATCTCTCCGCAGAGGCCGGGGTTCTTCCGCGCACCCATGGTTCCGCGCTCTTTACCCGCGGCCAGACCCAGGCGATGGCCATCGTGACCTTGGGGACCAAGGTCGACGAGCAGCTCATTGAGTCGCTCGAAGGAGTCTCCTATCGGAAGTTCATGCTGCATTATAACTTTCCGTCCTTCTCCGTCGGGGAGACCAAGCCGATGCGTGGTCCGGGCCGGCGCGAGATCGGGCATGGTGCCCTGGCCCACCGGGCCCTGGAAGGGGTTCTGCCTACTGAGGATGAGTTCCCGTATACGATCCGTGTTGTGTCCGAGGTCCTGGAGTCGAATGGTTCTTCGAGCATGGCGACCGTTTGTTCGGGATGCCTGGCTCTGATGGATGCCGGCGTTCCGATCAAGGCCCCCGTGGCGGGGATCTCGATCGGTCTGATCTCTGATGAGAAGAGGTCGGTCCTCATCACGGACATTCAGGGGATGGAGGATCATTTCGGGGATATGGATTTCAAGGTTGCCGGGTCTTCAACGGGGATCACGGCCATCCAGTTGGACCTGAAGGTCCGGCATATCACCCTGGACCTTTTGTCCGAGGCGATCGATCAGGCCCGTCAGGCACGGGAAAAGATCCTGGGCGTCATGCACGCTACTTTGCCGACCCACCGTCCCAACACCTCTGAATTCGCGCCGAGGATCGCCACGATCCAGATCCCGCAGGACAGGATCGGCGAGGTGATCGGGCCCGGAGGCAAGCATATTCGTAAGATCATCGAGATGACGGGGGCCACCGGTATCGATATCGACGATGACGGGAAGGCCTTCATTTCCGCACCGGATCAGACATCTCTGGATAAGGTCATGAAGTATCTATCCTCCATGTTCGAGGAGCCGGAGATCGGCAAGGTCTACCAGGGGACGGTCATGCGCATCATGAATTTCGGTGCGTTCTGCGAGTTCATGCCCGGCAAGGAAGGTCTTGTGCATGTTTCCGAGCTGGCCAACAAGTTCGTCAAGGATCCCAACGAGGTCGTGAAGGTGGGAGACACCTTCCCGGTCATTCTCGTCGAGATCGATGAGAAGGGTCGCTGCAATCTGAGCCGCAAGCGGGCCGAAGGCCGCACCGCGGACTGATCTTCCGGGCCCTGGGCCCGGATCAAGGAATGATCACAAAAAGGAATGATCAGGCGTATCAGGGTCATTCCTTTTTGTTTTCTTGAAAGAACGTCGTAACCCTATTTGAAGTGACATGAAGCAGGAGCATTTCAACGAGATCAAGGGCATTCTTCTTTTCTCTTTCGCCCTGATTCTTTTTGCGAGTCTCATCTCCTACGTCAAGGACGACCTGTCCTGGTTCGTCGCTCATCCCAACGTCCCTCCCAAGAACCTCATCAGTTATGCCGGGGCCTACACGGCCGGGGCTCTTTTTTCTGTCTTCGGCTATGGCGCGTACTTTCTGGGCGTTCTTCTTCTTTTTTGGAGCTGGAACATCTTTTCGTCGAGAAAAATGGTCTTTACCCCGGCCCGGATCACGAGCCTCGTGGTCTTTTTGTCCGTCATGAGCGCGATCTTCAGCGTCATGGGATCCCCCGTGAAGGCCCATCGTTTTGACCGGGGGGGGATGGTCGGGCTTGTCTTCGGGGACTTCTTGACGACCTATTGCGGGGTGATCGGGGCCTACATCATCCTTTTTGCCCTGGCGGCCCTTTGTCTTGTCATCACTGCGGAATTCCTGGTGTCGCCGTTCTTTGTCGGTGTTGTCAACGGGTTCGTGGGACTCGGCAAGTCCTGGGCCAAGGGCGGGATCCGGGAACTCTTTCTCGAGAGATCCCCGCGTCCGGCCCCGAAAGAGAAGGCCTCGGCGGCCCGCAGGCCGGCAAAGGCCCGTGTGGAGGAGAAAGACGAGGACGAAGAAGAGGATGACGATGAGGAGGATGTCCCTACGGCGCGCGGCAAGGCGGGGAAGAAAGAGGAACCCGAGAAACCAAGGCCTCAGCCTCCCAAGGCCCCCAATATCCGCATCATCACTCCCAAGGAGGAGCCTCCCAAGGAACGAGAGGACAAGCCTCTTGTCATCGGGAATTATCAGCTCCCGCCCTTTGATCTTTTAAAAGATCCGCCCAAGATGACCGAGGCCAACGTCCAGGAGACGCTGGTCCGCGGGGCCAAGACCCTCGAGCAGACGCTTGCCAACTTCGGGATCTCGGTGAGAGTGGCCGACATCGAGCGGGGACCTGTCATCACGAAATATGAACTCGAACCGGCGCCGGGGGTGCGTGTGCAGCAGATCACCTCTCTGGGCGATGATATCGCGCTGGCCATGCAGGCCTCCTCTGTCCGTATCCAGGCGCCGATCCCGGGGAAGAACAGGGTGGGGATCGAGGTCCCGAATGGGGCCTCCGCGGCCGTTGTGCTCAAGGATGTCCTGATCCAGGGGGATGTGCGCAGCCGTTCCTCCAAGATCACGCTGGCCCTCGGGAAGGACACCTCGGGTCAGCCGATCGTGGCAGACTTGGCGGAGATGCCGCACCTCCTTGTCGCCGGCGCTACAGGGGCCGGAAAATCCGTGTGTCTGAACGTCATCATCATGTCCATGCTCTACAACGCGGCGCCCAACGAGGTCAAGTTCATCATGATCGACCCCAAGATGGTCGAGCTGAACCAGTACAATGATCTGCCGCATATGCTGTGCCCCGCGATCACGGATTCCAAGAAGGTGGCCTCGGCCCTCAACTGGGTGATCGCGGAGATGGAGTCCCGTTATAAAACGCTTCTCAAGCATCAGGTGAAGAATATCGCCCGGTATCATGAAAAGGGCTTCGAGATGCCCTATATCATCGTCGTGGTGGACGAGTTCGCGGACCTGATGCAGACATCGGGCAAGGTGATCGAGGGGGCCATCACGCGTCTGGCGCAGCTCGCGCGCGCGGTAGGGATCCACCTGATCCTCGCGACCCAGCGTCCGTCGGTCAATGTCATCACGGGGGTCGTGAAGGCCAATCTTCCGGCGCGAATCTCTTTCAAGGTCGCTTCCCAGGTCGACTCGCGGACCATTCTCGACGAGAAAGGGGCCGAGGACCTCCTGGGGAAGGGCGATATGCTCTTCATCCGTCCCGGGGACCCCAAGCCGGTCCGGGGGCAGTGCAGTTTTCTTTCGGATGACGAGATCCACAAGGTCGTGGCCTTCATTGCCGGACAGCAAAGGCCCGAGTATGATGATACCGTGACCGCCAAACCCGTGGTTGCTGCCGGCGGAGATGCAGGCGAAAAGGATGAGATGTATGAAGAGGCGGTCAAGGTCGTGATGGAGACGGGCCAGGCTTCGGTCTCGATCCTCCAGAGGCGGCTGAATTTGGGTTATGGACGCGCCGGGAGGCTCAT
>JAAYZZ010000080.1 GCA_012514595.1 Elusimicrobiota bacterium | reverse complement strand
CCTCGACGATGCGGGGGACAAGGACCGGATCTATGAACAGTACCTGGCCGCCTACCGCCGGGGGTCTTCAATTACATCAAGGAAGAGTTCGACGAGATCTCGGGCGAGACCCTGCCGCGGAAGTATTTCTCCGGCGGGATGACGCCTGTGGATATGGCGGCGATCAATACCGATGTCACGGCCTTCCAGGCCGCGCGGGGATTGAGGCCGATCCTTCCGGGACTGGTGGTCACGGAGGTCGCGCTTCAGACGACCGAAGGGAATGGTTTTGTCGCTGACCGGGGAACGGCGGCCTCGACTGCCGAGGATCGTCGGGAAGAAGAGATGTCCCTCAGGGCCGACAAGGTTGCTTATCTGCAGCGTCAGCTCTCGGTGGCCCGCGACCAAAAGCGTCAGGCCATCCATGCGGGGGATATGGCGCGTGTCGCGGCCAGTGCGGCGCGGTATCAGTCGGGGGTCTTGAGAGAGCAGGCCTCTTTTTCCCGGCGAGAAGCGGCCTCTCTTCAGGCGCAGGATGCGGCCCAGCAAGGTCTGGTCCGGACCATTGTCAGGTTTGTGTCCATGTTGTTCGTCGCGGCGACATCTCTGGCCGCCCCCCTCAAGACCGTCGCAGAGACCCAGGATCCGGTTGCGTCCGCTGTCAGGGGGTCTGTCGTGGATCGTTTCAGCGGCATCAGGGGAGAGGCGAACGATCTGAACGGGTTCGAGGAGATCACCACCGCCCACGCGCTTTCCGGGAGAAAACTCTGGTTCGGCGACCGGCTGGTCACGATCCAGCCGGGGATGTGGGTCCAGATGGCAGAGGTCAAGGACCTGGATCGCGCCTTACCCGAGGGGGTCAGGTCTTCCAATGGCCGGATCGTTCTCAAGGTCTTTGAGCCCGACGGAAAGGCGGCCGGGGATCGGGTGGCCGAGGGAGGGACCTCTGCGATCTCCGTCGAGGATGGAGAGATCGCGGAGCTCCGCAAGGCCCGCCAGGACCTGGAGGCCGATATCGTCAAGGACCGCGAGGCGATCCGCCACAATGAGGAGGCGATCGTGCGTCTCGGGGAGGAGATCGCGGAAGCCGATGTGAAGAGGATCGAGGAGGCGGCCCGGCGGCAGTCCAGGGAACGGGAGGCCGGGACCTTTGCCGAGCGTGAAGGGCTCAAGCCCATCCAGCAGGCCCCTGTCTTTGTCCCCTCCGGGATGACGGCCGAGACCGGACTGAACCCGCGTTTTGTCCCGGACCCTGTGGCCCTGGCCCATGTCGACCAGGAACTGGCACAGCTCAAGAAGATCGCCTCTGTCGGGCAGGAGAGCGGTCTGCCGATCCATGGCATTTTCCTGAGCAGTTATAACCGGATCGATCTGAGCCATCAGATCCAGATGGGAGGAGGTCTGTCCTTCAGCCTCGTGCCCGACCTTCCCGGGAGGGACATCCTGGCCGGGGTCCGGATCGGTCAGGCCCTGACCGAGTACGGCTCGCAGACCGCGCTCAATCAGATCGCGGGGCCTTTGTTCGGAGCCCAGATCATCGCGGAACTCCGCAACTATGTGGCCATGCATCCGACGCGCGGGCAGGATGTGAAATACAACGCGAATATGACGCTCGGGAAAGGGATCCTTCAGACCGTGACGGTCCATATCACGCCGGTCGAATCGTTCGACCAGAATGGCAACCGTGTCACGAAGAATCTCTACACGATCGGTCTCGTCGATACTTTTCAGGCAGGCCTGGGCGTTCTCGATAAATATCTTCTGGGGGACATCGGGTTCATCGGCGACAGTCAGCGAAAATTCGTCGCCTCGGACATGGGGTATCTCCTCAAGGTCAATGAATATCATCAGGGGTTCGAGCTGGGTGCGGCGCTCAATCAGGACCCGAATGTGATCGCGGTTCAGGTTTACGAGGTCAACGATGCCCAGGCCCGTTACCGGCTCACGGACAAGAATGGATGGGAAGAGGTCGGCGCAGATGTTCCGGCCGATCCCTGGAATGATTACCGGAGTGCGACGGTGAGGGGATTCGTCCTTCGCTATGATCCGCAGACACGGACGGTGAGAGGAGAAGAGGCCTTCGCGGCTCCGACGTTCATGACCGATCAGTTCGCCAAGACCCTGGCGCGGCCCGGAGAGGATCCTCTTCGCACGCCGCTTTTTGAACGCAGGCAGTCCATTGTCGACAAAGAGCGTGAGCGGACGCTGATCAAGGGAGTGGACCAAGAGGGCCGTGTCATCCTCGGGGTTCTGCGGCATTCGGTCACGGGCCGGATCGTTCACTTCGTGACCGACCCCCGCGAGCTGAACACCATGAGCTCGATCACGGATGCCGATGGCCATCGCGTGCAGTTCGTCCCCGGCCAGCCCAAGGCCGAGCCTTCCGCGATGGGACGCGTGGGGAGGGTCGTTCGGGATTATACAGTGGATGAGGTCCTCCGGGTGCGGGATGAATGGGCCGGAGTGGGAGGGGCCCTGACCGGCCGGCGGCCGGGACCTCGTCAGAGCCCGGGGATGCAGAAGCCCATGACGGAGATGCCTGCGATCCTCGCCGATGTCTTTTCGCAGGCGAATCTGATCTTTGATCCGGGACCGGGCATGCAGGCCGTCGCGGCGGCCGGTGAACGGTATGACGGTGTTCTCTATTTCAACGATGGGCGGATCCCGGCCCCTGTGACGAACATGAAGGGACTTCAGCGTCTCCAGGATATTTATAAGGAAGGACGCGGGGCGGGCACAGGTGTTTCGCGAAGCGCTGACGGTCAGGGGTATGTTGTCGATGGATTCGCGGGAAAGACCATGTCGGGAGACACCCTGGTCTCGGTTGCCCTCGACGGAAAAGTTGCCGGCATTTTCAGCGCGTCGACCCGTGCGAAACGGAGCATGGTCGAAAATGCCCGCCAGGCCAATCGCCAGATGGCCGATCGTCTTTTGGGCCTTTCGGCTTATGGGGTGGCCACCGATGTCAACACGGGCCGTACCCGCAATCTTCTGGAGCGGACCGACGAGTTCGTGACCGCGAAGCACGCCGGAGTTGCCGGGCGCGTCCTCACCCTCAATAGTCCCGACGGAAAAGGAAAGCGGCTTCAGCTGACGCCGGACATGCTGGTGAAGGTCGATGCCCGCGGCCGGGTCCAGGAGTTCCTCGAAGCCGGGCTTCAGATGATGAGGGACCGGGAGGTCATTCTGACAACAGAGGGCTACGAGGTCATTAGGGAAGACACCGGGCGCCCCGAGTTCTACGCGGCCAAGAGCGGACTGACGCCCGAGCAGGAAAGGGCCGGTGTCAGGCCGGCGGGTGCCCTTGTCCGGCTTGTGGCGTCCAACCGCGTCAAGATGGTCCCCGTGGATGCGAGGGATCCAGACGGGCTTAAGCGAATGGTCATTGAAAGGACCGCGCGTCCCATGAAGCCCGGACTTCCGGTCCGGCTTGCCTTCAGTCTTGAAGAGTTCCAGAAACACAATGCGCTTGTCATATGGAGGGACGGGACATCGCAGTATGTCTCTCTTGAGGCCCTGAACGCGACGGTAGAGGAAGGGGCCCGTTCTTCTGGAGTGAGCGGGGAGGCGACCTCGCAGTATACCGACGGAGGAAAGGTCTTCCATGGCGTGACCTGGTCTCCGATCCCTGCGGGAAAGGACCGGACCTCCTGGTCGTGGAACGAAGTTTCTCCCGAGAGCATCGCCGCCCTTGAGCGGCTGGGGGTCAATTCCGTCCGGGTCTATACGCCGATCACCTCCGATACGGTCCTGTCGGCCCTGACCAAGGCCGGGATCCGGGTGGTGGTGAGCCTTCCCTATTATGATGACCGGGGGGTCCCGGCGTCCGAGAAGTTCGATATCCGCAGCGGGTCCTATGCGCGTTTCATCGAGGAGCATTTCGGAAAGTATCCTCCCGGAAGCATTGTCGAGATTGGCAACGAGTACAACTATCACCCCGAGTGGTTCGGGAATGACGTGGGCCGCTGGTATGACTCCCTCGAGCAGGCGGCTCGAAAGATCCACGAGATCAATCCGGGGATCATCGTCGCGACCGCGCACGGAGAGGTGCCCACGGCGGATGTCCTGACCCGGATCCCCTCTGTGGATGCGATCGGGATGAACATTTACCGCGGGGTCAATCCGGCCTCGGCCGTCGAGGAATTCCTGGCCCGGATCCCGCAGACGCCGGGGGCGAACCCGAACCTGCGCGTCTATCTTTCTGAATTCGGCGTTTCGTCATGGGATACCGGAACAGGAGAGCAGGATGAAGGCGGTCAGGCGCGTCATTATGAGGAGGCGCTCCGGAACCTGTCCGGCATTCAGGATCCCCGGTTCATGGGCTTCTTTGCGATGACCGCGCAGGATGAGGCGTGGAAGACAAAGGATGGGGATGAGACCGAGGGACATTACGGTCTTTTGAGAGAGAACGGGACCGAGAAGCCCGCCTTTAGGGTGGTCCGCGACTTTTTAAGACGGAATCCCGCCCCCGTCCGGCCTTCGACGGTCGTCGAGCGTGGACTTTCCGTTGAGGCCGGGACGCCCGATCTTTCCCGCGATGCCCTGGATATCCAGAAGCTCGACGGGGAAGGAGAGGTCGCAGGCCGCATGGTCCGGACGTACGGGGGCAAGTATGTCTTTTGGAGCAACGAGGAGACTGCCGCGAACCTGGACAGCCATTATCAGCTGATCTACCGCAGGGATCGCGGCGACAACCGTCCTCCTATCGTCGAGTATCTCACCCTCGAGCAGCTCCGGGCGGATTTCAATAAGATCCGGGGGATCGCCGATCAGATTAACGTCATCCGCCAGAAGCCAGGGGCCAGGCCGGGAGAGATGGAGGTGGTCCGAAAGCTCCATGTCTCTCCCACGACATCTCTCGGGAAGGCCGAGGTCTGGGCCCGGGTGGATGCACGTCACGGCCAGATCAGTCTTTTGACAGCCCCCGATCAGCCGATCGCGACCACGACCCTCCAGAATTCATTCAAGACACCGACGGGGGATCATCTGACGGTCGTTGAGCGGCGGGGTTTGAGCGGAGCGGTAGAATCGGCCTTTGCGGTCCTGACCCCCGAAGAAGGGGTCTCTGTCTCGGAGGATAAGGCCAGGGTCTTTGGGGATCTTTATGCGCAGTTCTTTGCCCTGGAGTTCGAGAATGGAAGTCCTCTGAAGGGCAAGGCCATTGTCGGATATCGGGAGGGGCCCCGGACCATTTATGCCTTTTCCGTGACCCGGGGGGCGGACGGCGTTGTTCAGTATTCGATCGACTGGGACCACCCGATCGGAAGAGCGGTCGCGAGCACGGACGTTACGCTCTCGGCGGACGCGTTGCAGGAATTGGGGCTGACAGGCAAATCCCTGATGCTCGCCGAAGAACGGGATCTCGACGAGAATGTCCAGAGGATCTTCATTATTGATCCGGATACCAACGAGGAGCTGGGGAGCATCAATCCGCTGCAGTACGGGGAGGCGGTCGGGAACTATTACGAGGCCGCGGTCTATAACAGGGAAGGACAGCTGGTCTCCTCCTTGTTGAGCGCGACGCAAAAGGACGGCAAGACGGAACTTTCCTGGAAGAAGCGTATCTCGGTCGCCGAGAACCAGGATCCCGTCACTTTCGATCAGCTTTCGGGTCTTGTCGGTCCCTTGTCCGGAGAGCTTCGGCTGAGCCTGGAGAACTTGGCCCGCGAGATCGGCATTTCCTTCGATGATATTCGTCTCATGCCCTCGCTCAAGGTCAATGACGGCAACGGCGAGAATGTTTTTTACCGGATCCAGGGGGATCCCCT
>JAAYZZ010000079.1 GCA_012514595.1 Elusimicrobiota bacterium | reverse complement strand
TCGCTGCGAACTTCGTGGGTCCTTTGGGGGTCGCCGGGGCGCTGTATCCTGTGAAGATCCTCTTCGGGATGGCCGGAGACATGGGGGTCTTTTTTGAACATATTACCGAACTCGCGCGACCGATCACCTGGGACTCCCTGTTCAGCCTCTTGCGTTGGCCTTACAAGGCGCTGATCATCCTGTCGACACTGAGCTTTATTCTAAACTGGAGGCGGGTGCGGGTGTGTGATCTTCTTCTGTGGATCGTATTCCTTGCGTTCTCCCTGACGGCGCTTCGGAACATGACGTATTTCGCGCTGATCGCGTGTTTCGTGACGATGCGCAATATCTCGGGGATCGGTCTTGTGCGGATCCTGCCGTTCACGTTCCGTTCGGAAAAGACGTTCCACGTCTGCGGGGCCCTGCTCAGTCTCCTCGTCATGTTCAAGCTCGTCGATATCGGCTCCGGTCTCGCCGTCGCCGCGTATTACGATCTGGATACATATCAGGAGAAGAAAGTGTTCCTGGGCGTGGCGCAGCGCGACTTCCCGCACAAGGCCGCGGATTTTCTCCTGATGAACAGGATCGGCGGGAACTTCTTCAATGATTTCAATTCCGGGGCCTATTTGATCGGCAGGCTCTTTCCGCAGGTCCGCGTCTTCATGGACGGGCGGACAGAACTGCGGGGATCTGATTTCTTTATCAATGTTTACAAGAAGGTCTGGAACGACGGCGACGCGGCCGTGTTTGATAGGATTGTCGAAGAGTACGGACTGACCGGGGCTTTTATCAATACGGCCACGACCTCCGCCCCCGAGTCGCTCCTCAAGATGATCGCAGCACGCAAGGACTGGCGGTTGGTCTATTTTGATCACGACGCCTTGATCTTTCTCCGCGATGTCCCGGAGAACCGGGAGGCCATCGCGCAGTTCGGGATCGATCTCGACGGGTGGACGCCCCCGCAGATCGATATTCTGAAGATCGGTGCGCGAGGGGTCACTCCGTATCATCATTTGAGCCGCGCCTTGAGTCTGAAGACCCTGGGGTATCTCGACCAGGCGATGGCCGAGCTTGATATGGCGGTTCACGTCGATCCTTCCTATGAGCGTGCGTATCGGGCCCGGGCCGAGATCCTCAAGGAGCGACAGATGTTCAAAGAGGCCTTTGACAACAGGAGGCTTTCTGCGATATATTCCGGGAAGACGGTCAGGCGCATGGCGGACCTGGCGGATGCCTACATCGATCTGAACGACCTTCCCGCGGCGGAAGATCTTATCAAGGAACTCCAGGGCGCGGCTCCGAAAGATGGCAGGGTTCGTGTTGTTGTGGCCAAAGACTCCTTTAAAAAAGGTGCAGATGCGGCCGCGTATGATATATTAAGGGCTATTATGGCCGAGGGAAAAGATCCCAGGCCTCTGCTTTTGGATCTGGCCGATGAATTCGAGCGGCTGGGGCAGGAGGAGAGGGCCCGGGAGATCCGTCGGATCGCAGGTTCGAAGCCCGTCGGGAAATGACCCCGGAGCTATTTTCGGGAATCAAAGGATCAGAGAAATGACAAGATCGGTCGTGACATTCATTTTGGCCGGGGGACGCGGGGAGCGTCTGGATCCCTTGACACGTGACCGCGCCAAACCGGCGGTCCCTTTTGGCGGGGTCTACCGGATCGTGGATTTCACGCTCTCCAACTGTGTGAATTCTGGCCTCCGTCGGGTCTTTGTCCTGATCCAGTATAAATCCTTCTCTCTGCAGAAACATATTCTCTCGGGATGGGATATCGTCTCGACCCAGCTGGGCGAGTTCATTGATATCATCCCGGCCCAGCAGCGTCTGGG
>JAAYZZ010000006.1 GCA_012514595.1 Elusimicrobiota bacterium | reverse complement strand
TGCCGGGCCCGCAAGATCTTCTCCACCACCTCCGGATCCAGGCCGAACGCCTGAAGAACAACGCCCGGAACGGTATTGATGTTGACCCGGCCGTCCCCCCATACCGTCACAAAAGGCCGCAACGCATCATAAATCCCCTTCGTGATGCCCTTCACCAGCAACAGCTCATCGATCCGCTCAAAAGGCGTCTCCTTCATTTCATACGGATGCTCAAGCTGCGAGTAATACTCGTCGCTGAAGAACCCCTCCTGCTGGCGCTTCCCGTAGTCGCGCCAGTCGACGATATTGTCCGCAAGGTCCTGGGCCTCGTCATCCCTGATCCCCAGGACCAGGGCCATCAGGCGGGCCAGGACCAGCCGGTCCGCGACATTGATGTTCAAAAGCCCCTGTTCATCACACAGACCATAGATTTCCCGGACCAGACCCCCCGCCCCGAAAGCCTGGCGACAGACCACATCGACCGTGACGTCCCCCACGCGGATCCCGGAAAGCTCATCAGGATTGTGATGTCTCCGCTGTTTTCCGTCGGGAGAATAGAGGAACTGATTGTTCTCCAGGTCGTCCATGAGAAGGGAGACCCCCTTCTTGATACCGGCCTCCAACGCGCCCTGGACCTCGGCCCTGTCCTGAAGGCGGCCCAAAAGGATGATCTTCTGGCGTGTCCCCATCCCCGCACTGACCGCCAGAACAGTCAGGAACAAAAGAGTCCACAGCGCGACGATGAGGATCATTCCTTTTTGAGGGCGTGTTCTCATAATCCCAAAGGCAGCGCGATCAACCGCTCCCACTGCCTTTCCTCTCCGGACATCCTGTGACGGACCGTGACCTTGACCACAGCGGGAGGCCTTTCCTCGGAGCGGGCCTGCTCATGCGCCTCGGCCTCTCCCGCCGAGAAATATTGAAAACGGACCTCCGAGACGTCTTTCAGAACGGCCCGCGGCGCCCCGTCCCACTGTCCGGCAAAGGCCTGGCCATAATCGGCCTGCGAGCGCCAGACGATCCCCTCGGCGGCATCAAAGACATACCGGACCCTCCCGATGCCTTCGGCCGTCCCCTCGGGAGCCCTGGATCCCCGACGGTCTGCGGGCATGTGCACGATAGACGGGAAGGAACACTGATCCCCTTCCCCCTCGAAGGGGATCGTGGAAAAGACAAAACTGTTCCGAAGGTCCTGGCCGATACGATCAAGAAAGATGGCGACATCTTCCGCCACAACCGCCTGGCGCACCCTGTCCCAAAGCCTGAGGCCATTCGAGAAGGCCGTGAAGATCGCCAGGGACAAAAGGGCCAGAAGGGCCGTGGTGAGCAGGATCTCAACGAAGGTGAATCCGCGAAGCGCTCTTCTCATATCCCGGCCCCCAGCGAGGAGATCCCCGAGAAAAAGGCCGAACGGGAGACCCTTTCTGTCCGTCCGTTCATGCGCCAGGAAAGATCGATGTCCAGCTGAAAAACGGAAAGAAGGGTTCCGACAGGCTTGAGGTCGATCGCGTAATGATACTCGACCGAACGGTTATTGACGGGAACGACCTCGACCAGGGCGCCCACATCCAGGTCCTTGAGGTCCCGGAAGTCCTTCTCGATGACAGCGATCCTCTCCTCGATCATCATCAGGGCCTGGATCCGGGAACCCAAACGATCAATGTAATCCGCGCTGAGGAAAAAAGCGCGGTAGATGGCGACAAGCCCGCCGGAAAGGATCGCGGCCGTGATGAGGACCTCGACGAGAGTCAAGCCACGACGGAAGGAAAAGGGCCGCAAGAATGCCTCCCTCACTACCAGTTGGCGATATCATCATCAGGAGATGCGGGATCCTTCCCCGGGGAGGAAAGATCATAATCAGAACGGTGCGTTCCCGGAGAGGCATAAAGATAGGGGCTCCCCCAGGGATCCACGGGATCCACGTCAATATAAGGTCCGTTCCAGTTGCGCGGGACAGGAGAGGTCGAAGGCGCCATACGCAGCGCGCTCAACCCCTGGGCTGTGGTGGGGAACATCCCGTTATCAAGTTCGTACAGCTTCAGTGCGGTCGCGATGTTCCCCTGGATGTCCGCCTTGGCGACAGCGGCCTTGGCCTGGTCGGAACGGCCGGAAAGCCTCGGGATGATCATCGCGGCCAGGGCCCCGATGATAACGACCACCAACATGATCTCCACAAGCGTAAATCCCGACCTTTTCTGGCTGATCATCATAGGAACCCCCGTTATTCTTTAATCTAAAATATACCGGACCCAACGCTCCTCAAGCTTGGGAATAGAGTCGAGAATTCCGGGATAGGCCGTCTCAAGAGCCCCCTCAAAGGACCTTCCACCCCTTAACTCTTTAGATAACCGATAAAAAGCCTCCTGTCCATACTTTTCTAGAAGAAAAACGACGACAGAAAGGCTTTGGGCATAGAAAACAGAGGCCAAGGACGGGTCCTGGATCTCGGCGGGACGAAGGCCGCAGAAGACCGGGAACGGAATGTGCCGTCCCGCAGCCACGAGCGGCTGAACCCCATCGTTCACCAGATCCTTCTTTGATGTTTCCTGCATCTGGGCGATCCCCTCCTCC
>JAAYZZ010000078.1 GCA_012514595.1 Elusimicrobiota bacterium | reverse complement strand
TCATGGAGGGGAACCCCCATTCCGTCATTGAGGGCATGATGATCGCGGCCTATGCGATCGGGGCTGATGAAGGATATGTGTATGTCCGGGCCGAGTATCCGCTGGCGGTCAAGAGGGTGCGCAAGGCCTGTCAGGACGCGCTGAAGGCCGGGATCCTAGGGGACAATGTTTTTGGCACGGGGCGCAGGCTCCACATTCACGTGATGGAGGGGGCCGGGGCATTTGTGTGCGGAGAAGAGACCGCTCTCATTTCGTCGATCGAAGGGAAGCGCGGGATGCCGGCCCCCAAACCGCCGTTTCCCGCCCAGAGCGGGCTGTGGGGAAAGCCGACGGTCATCAATAACGTGGAAACCCTGGCGACCGTTCCCCTGATCATGTTGATGGGCCCCGCGAAGTTCCGCGAGATAGGGACCAAGACGTCACCGGGCACAAAGACGTTCGCCTTGTCCGGCCATGTTGTTAACACCGGCCTCATCGAGGTGCCGTTCGGTGTGACCCTCAGGGAGATCGTCTTTGGGGTCGGCGGGGGAGTGACGGACAAGAAGGGAAAGGTCGATCCCCGTGGGTTTAAGGCGGTGCAGATAGGCGGACCCTCGGGGGGATGTCTGATCCCGGAGCATCTTGATATGCCTTTGGACTTTGATTCCCTCCGGGGGATCGGCGCGATGGTCGGATCGGGCGGACTGGTGGTCATGAACCACGGCACATGCATGGTCAATATCGCGAAGTACTTTATGCAGTTCACCCAGAAGGAATCTTGCGGCAAGTGCGTGCTCTGTCGTGAAGGGACGAAGCAGATGCTGTATTTGCTGGAGGACATCACGGAGGGGCGGGCGACCAAAGAGACGCTGGATGTGCTGGAGGAACTTGCGACGGTGGTTCAGAAGGGATCACTGTGCGGGCTCGGGAAAACGGCCCCCAATCCGGTCCTCTCGACACTGAAACATTTCCGGGAGGAGTATCTGGCGCATGTTGTTGACAAACATTGTCCGACGGGAGAGTGCAAGGCGCTTGCGAAACCCGAGATCATCACGGAGAAGTGTAAGGGGTGCACCCTGTGCGCCCGTCAGTGCCCGGTCCATGCGATCCGGGGAGAGGTCAAGAAACCGCATGCCATTGACCAGGCGATTTGTGTCAAGTGCGGAGCCTGTGCCGCGGTCTGTAAATTTGATGCCATCGTGGGGGTGTGAAAATGAATGCCATGAAATATGTGAACGTCGACGGGCGTGATATTCCGATCGAGGGGGAAAAGAATCTTCTGGAGCTCATCCGCAAGGCCCATATTGATATTCCGACATTCTGCTATGTTTCGGAACTGAGCGTTTACGGGGCCTGCCGCATGTGTACGGTGGAGATCGAGGGGCGCGGTCTGCAGACATCCTGTTCGACGCCGCCAGAGCCGGGGATGAGGGTGAGGACGAATACGCCCAGTGTCCGGCAGATCCGGCGGGTCGCCCTTGAGCTGATCCTGGCCAATCATGAGAGGGAATGCCCCTCGTGCGTCAAGAACACCAGCTGCAAGCTGCAGGACCTTTCCAAAAAGATGGGCGTCGACAAGATCCGATTCCGTCAGATCAAGAAACCGGCCGTGATCGATAACGGGAACCCTTCGATCGTGCGGGATCCCAATAAGTGCATTCTGTGCGGCGATTGTGTCCGGATGTGCGCCGAAGTCCAGGGGATCGGGGCCATTGATTTTGCTCACCGGGGGCACGACGTCGTTGTCCAGCCGGCCTATGGAAAGGGCCTTGATGAGGTGCAGTGTGTCTATTGCGGCCAATGCGCGCGCGTTTGCCCAACGGGGGCCCTGACGCCGAGGTCGGAAACGGGGGATGTCTGGAAGAGCCTGTACGATCCGTCGAAGACCGTGGTCGTCCAGGTGGCGCCGGCCGTGCGGGTCGCCCTCGGGGAATCGTTCGGATATCCGGCGGGGGAGCTGACGACAGGGCAGATTGTGGCGGCCTTGAAGATCATGGGATTCCGGAAGGTGTTCGATACCTGCTTCGCGGCGGACCTTACCGTTATCGAAGAGGGGAATGAATTCATCCGCCGGCTCCAGGAGGACAGGCCTCTTCCGATGTTCACCTCGTGCTGCCCTGCGTGGGTCAAGTATGTGGAGCAGCATTTTCCGGAGATGATCGGGAACCTTTCGAGCTGCCGGTCCCCTCAGCAGATGTTCGGGTCTGTCGCCAAACATGTGATGGCGCCGGAGTGGGGTGTCAAGAAAGAGGATGTCGTCGTCGTTTCGGTGATGCCGTGTACGGCCAAGAAGTTCGAGGCGAAGCGTCCGGAGTTCAGCCAGGATGGCGTTGCGGATGTGGACCATGTCATCACGACCCAGGAACTGGCCCAGATGATCAATGAATACGGAATCCAGTTCCGGAACCTCAAGCCCGAATCTTTGGATATGCCGATGGGGTTCAAGACCGGGGCGGGGGTGATCTTCGGGAATACCGGGGGCGTGATGGAGGCGGCACTCCGCTACGTTTATGAAAAGGTGGAGGGAAAGACCCTTGAGAATCCTGACTTTCAAGAGGTGCGTGGCGAGGCCGGGATCCGGGAGGCGGAGGTCACCCTGGGGGGGAAGACGTATCGTCTGGCGGTGATCCATTCGCTGGCGAATGCCCGGACGATCTTGGAGAGGATCAAGGAGGGGAAGAGTCAATATCATTTTATCGAGTTCATGGCGTGCCCTGCCGGATGTGTGAACGGGGCCGGACAGCCGATCAGCCTCTCGCCCGGCTACAAGAAGGACCGGACGCGAGGGCTTTATGAGGCCGACAAGATGCTGCAGTTGCACAAGGCCCAGGACAATCCTTATCTGAAAGAACTTTACGCCGGACATCTCGGGGAGGTGGGAGGACAGAAGGCGCATCATCTTCTGCACACCCGGTTCAATTCCCGTCGACGGATGAAGGGGCGTTCCATGGTCATCGTGAGCGGAAAGCATGAGGACAAGCTGGAGATCCGGGTATGTGTGGGGACCAGTTGTTATCTGCGGGGAGCTCAGGACCTTCTTCATCATCTGGCGCGTCATGTCACCGAGAAGGGCCTTCAGGATCGGGTGGTCGTAAAGGCGACATTTTGTTTCGAGAAATGCAATAAAGGGCCAACGGTCAAGGTCGGGAACGAAACGATCCACCATTGTGATGTCGCGACCGCGACCGCCGCGATCGACAAGGCCGTCGCGGATCTTGTTCAGAAGACGTAGAGTTTTCCGACGGAGAAGAAATGCCGAAAGACAGCCCTATCCAACCGGTCATTTTTACGAATGTGGCGCGCTGCCGCGACTGCTACCGTTGTGTCCGTGTCTGTCCGGTCAAGGCCATCCGGGTGAGGGACGGGCAGGCCAGTGTGGATGCGGATCGTTGTATCGGTTGCGGGACCTGTGTGCGGGAATGCCCGCAGGAGGCCAAGACCTATCGCCGCGACATTGACCGTGTGGAGGAGATTCTGGCCGGGGGAGGGTTTGTGGCCGCCAGTCTGGCGCCGTCTTTTGCCGGGGCCTTTGAGCCGTGGGAGTGGCTCCGCATTCCGGCAGCCCTTCGCCGTCTGGGGTTTTCGCATGTCGCCGAGACCGCCATTGGGGCCTATCTGGTGGCACGGGAGACCGCATCGATCGTTCAGGACAGGACGCGACCGCATGTTTGCACGGCGTGTCCTGCGGTCGTGTCCTACATCGAGAAGTATGATCCGGACCGCGTTCCGGACCTTCTGCCTCTTGTCTCGCCCATGATGGCGCATGCCCGCCACATCAAGAAAAAGTTCGGCTTTGGGGCGAAGGTGGTTTTCATCGGCCCCTGCGCCGCCAAAAAGATGGAAGCGGACCGTTGGGAATTCAGGGGCCTTGTGGATGCTGTCCTGACCTTTGAGGAACTGGGGGATCTGCTTCACAGGAGAGCGATTGATATCAGAGGTTGTGAGGAGAGCTCTTTTGATGAGATTCCCTTCGGGAAGGCCCGGTTCTTTCCTGTGGAGGGAGGGGCCTTGGCCACCTCGGCCCTGCCGACAGATATTCTCGACGATCGGCTGATCTTTGTCAGCGGTTTTGGAGAGGTGCAGGAGAGCCTCAAGGCGTCTGGACATCCTGGATCCTCTGCAGTGATCGAGCCGTTGATGTGCCCTCATGGTTGTGTGAATGGTCCGGGTATCAGGCGGGAGGGGAACCCCTTCGAGCGTCGGGCCCGGGTGATCCGTTACGCCCAGAGGCAGCCTCCCGCGAAGGGGCAAGAGCCGGAGCCCCTTGATCTCTCGACGAATTTTCAGGTCTCCTCCAAGGGGCAGGAGCCTTTTGTCACGGAGGAAAAGGTCCGGGAGATCCTTGTCAAGACAGGAAAGGCGGATCCTCTCCAGCAGCTCAATTGCGGGGCCTGCGGGTATTCCAGCTGCCGGGATCAGGCCGAAGCGGTGGTGCGGGGCATGGCCGAGCTGGAGATGTGCATGCCGTATATGCGCCGTCTGGCTGAACAGCGTTCGGACAGGATCATGGAAACGAGCCCCAATGCGATCGTGATCCTTGATGAACAATTCAGGATCATCAGCATCAATCCGGCATTCGCGAGGATCTTTCGTACCGATCGGGCCTGTATCGGAAGGCACATTTCCCACTTTGTCGATCCGGACCCTTTTGAGCGGGTCGCCTCAGGAGAGACGCAGGTCTTCGACGGAGTTGTCCGGGACAGGGACAGCGATCGGGTCATGCGGGAAGTGGCCTATGCGTTGAAGGCAGAGCATCAGTTCGTGGGGATCTTTTCTAATATCACCGCGGCCCGATTGAATGCGGAGAGAATCGAAAAGATCAAGCTGGAGACCATTGAGCAGGCCCGGGAACTTTACGCCCATCAGATCGAGATGGCCAAGATCATGGCGAACTTTCTCGGTGACCACACGGCTCGGGGGGAGCTTCTGCTTCAGAAACTCATGGACGCGGTGAACAGCGAGCCCTCTCTCAACGAGAAGAAAGATCCGGGGCCTGGCCGGGCCTGATTTCCACAAGGTGAGGACGCGGTGGAATACCTTCATGTCGACACAGCGGTTGCCCAGGAATCGAAGAGGCCGTTGGCACCCTGCGGCGATGCCTTCTTTTGTCGGCGGACAATCTATCATACGACCCTGATCGTCTGTGACGGGATCGGTTCCGGGGTCAGGGCTCATGTGGCCTCTCAGATGAATGTGTCTCGTCTGGCGCAGTTGTTGGAGGGGGGAGTGTCCTTGCGCGATGCCTTCATGAGCGTCGTCGAGACTGTCTCCGGCTGGCGCGATGTCACCATGCCGTTCTCCGCCTTCAGCGTGGCGCGGATCATTGGCGACGGGCTTTCGACGGTCCTTTGTTATGAAATGCCCCCGCCGATCTTTATCGGGCTTCAGAGTGCCTGCGTCCTTTCGGGTGATCCTCTGCTCGTGCGGGCCGGCGTGGCGAATGAATATCACTTTCGCGTGGCTCCCGGCGAGGGGGTCGTTCTGGTCTCCGACGGGATCGTCCAGGCGGGGCTCGGAGGTCCGTCCGCCGGGGGGTGGACTGTCCAGGGGGTGGAAAGGCTTCTGTCGGGGCTTCTGAAGGAGGATCGAAGGCCGCAGGCTTTGGCCAATGGGATCCTTTCAGAGGCCCGTTCCTGGGATGGGGTGCCGAGCGGGGATGACAAGACCGTGGCGGTCGCCCTCTCTCGCCCGGGGCTTGTTGTGGACGTTATGACGGGACCGCCGTCTGTGAAAGAGAGCGATGGCCAGACCGTAAGGGATTTTATGGCGCGGGATGGGATCAAGGTCGTTTGCGGGGCGACCACCGCGGAGATCGTCGCCCGGCATATCAATAAGGATGTTGAGGTTGAACAGCGCACCTATTCTCTGTCCACGCCTCCCCGTTATTTCATCCGGGGGATCGAATTGGTGACCGAGGGTGTGGTGACGCTGAACCAGGCCTTGCGCATTCTCGGAGAGGATGTCAGGGCCAAATATGACCGGTCTGCGGCCGCTGATCTGGCCGCTCTCTTTCAAGAAGCTGATTTTATCCGGTTTCTTGTGGGCGGGGCCTCCAATCCCGTCAATGAGGACCTTGTCTATGTGAAGCAGGGGATCTTGGCGCGAGACCGTGTCGTTTTGCTCTTGTCCGAGGAGCTGAAGAAGAAAGGTAAGCTTGTCTCCGTCGAGAATGTCTGATGTGAGACAAAACCTCTTTTAATGGTGTTGTGGGGGCTTTGCGAAAGAGAGGGTGATATGAAGGACTGGACACAGAAGGATTTTGACGTGATTTCCTACATAGTTGGCGAGAATGATGCGGACCCTGCCTACGTTATCCCGATTCTCAGAGGGATCCAGAAGATCTATCGATACCTTCCGGAACCGGCCATGGTGGAGGTTGCGAGGCTTCTTGAGGTGTCGCTCGCAAAGGTATTCGGGGTGGCTCTTCAGTGCGCGGAATTCGAGCTTAATCCCCCGGGAACAGCTCCCCAAGAGAGAGTCCTCAGGGCCGGGATGCGCGAGGCTGTGGTATAATCGTGCCCATGGGGCCTTATTCGCGTTCGCTTTTTATCTTCCGTCGGGATCTCAGGATCGAGGACAATACGGCTCTTCATGCGGCCCTGACATCCTCTCGCGAGGTGATCGCCTGTTTCATTCTCGACCCCCGTCAGATCAAGAACAATCCGTACAGAGGGGAACCGGCCCTTGCTTTTATGGCCCGCGCCCTGGAGGGCCTGGCCGGGGTGATCCGGGACCGTGGCGGCTGCCTGAATATCTTGAAGGGAAGGCCTGCGGCGGTCCTGGAACAGGTCTGTGCTCTTCAGAAGATCGAGGCCGTGTTCTTCAACAGGGATTATACGCCTTTCAGCGTGGCACGGGATCTGGCACTCGAGAAGGCGTGTCAGAAGCTCGGGGTCTTTTGTCGTTCCTTTGACGATGCCCTCTTGTGCCCTCCGGGGAGTGTCATGAAGGCCTCGGGCGGGCCTTATACGGTCTTTACTCCTTTTTTTCGAAAGGCCTGTTCCCTCCAGATCCCTGCGGTGAAGAGCCTTTCTTCCTGGTCCTTTTCCAAGAAATGTTTAGATATTTCGGTGCCGCTGTCCTTGGCATCCTCGGAAGGGGGCCGGGGGGATGCGATCCGTATCCTAAATGATATCAGTAGGTTCAGAAGATATGACTATGAGCATGATCTCCCGGCCCTTGAGGGAACGACGCGGTTGTCGGCCCATCTCAAGTTCGGGACCGTCTCTGTGCGGGAGGTTTACCACAGGGTTCGAAAGAAATTGGGGAGAGAGCATCCGATCATCCGACAACTGTATTGGCGGGATTTTTTTACGCATATTGCCTATCATTTCCCTCATGTTTTTGGAGGAGCGTTCTATCCTGAATATGACACGATCCCCTGGAAGGGCACCGAGGCCATGTTCAAGGCCTGGTGTGAGGGGCGGACCGGATTCCCGATCGTCGATGCCGGGATGAGGGAGCTGAACGCAACGGGGTTCATGCACAACCGGGCGCGCATGATCACGGCCTCCTTTCTGGTCAAGGATCTTCATGCCGACTGGCGACGGGGAGAGAGGTATTTTGCCACGCGTTTGAGGGACTATGATCCGGCGGTGAATAACGGCAATTGGCAGTGGGTGGCCTCGACGGGCTGTGACCATCAGCCGTATTTCCGGGTCTTCAATCCCCGGCGGCAGCAGGAGAGGTTCGATCCCGACGCTGTATATATCCGCCGGTGGGTCCCGGAGCTCACGGGGATGTCCGCAGAGGAGATCCATGGCTTGAGCGATGGAAAAACCAGGGTCAAGGGGTATCCTCGGCCCGTTATTTCCCACTCCGACGCTGTTCTCTGGACAAGGGAAGTCTTTCGGGAGGCCTCTCGACGGGGACGGCAGGGTTGACATGTCCAGGGGGCTGGGATACCATGAAACCTGTCCCGGGACAGCCGGCATCTATTTTTCTTTCAAACGCAGCAAGCCTTTTCCTCTCGACGACAAATCCCTGAAAAAACCCAAAAAACCATCTTGACATAAAGGGGAACTGGCGTACTATATGTTGTGCCTCAAGGGGACTTCATAACAATATATTGTTCCTTTGGGGAGAAGGGAAAAAAGAGACTTCAGGGACCCTCCGCAGGTTCCTTAATAATGACGGATCTCATGGCCGCACCCCAGTTCAAGTATATTTACGGCCCTGTTTATTCATGGCGTCTGGGCCTCTCTCTCGGAATAGACCCTCTCACCACCCAACAGAAATACTGCAACTTCAGTTGCCCTTACTGTCAGCTCGGAAATGCCTCGGATTTCTCCTGGGAGCGTCGCGTCTTTGTGCCTGCCGCATGGATCGTGGATGAGGTGAAGGCCCTCCCGGCTGACCGTGCGTTTGACCATATGACCTTTTCCGGTAATGGGGAGCCAACCCTGGCTGCGAACCTGGGGGAGATGATCCAGGCCCTGCGTCTGGTGCGCCGCGAGAAGATCGCGGTCATCACGAATTCCGCCACGATCACCCGTCCCGATGTCCAGCGGGATCTCCTGTTGGCGGATGTGGTCCTGTTCAAGCTGGATGCGCCCAACCAGAAGATCTTTGAGGCGCTCAATCATCCGGCCCCCGGGATCCGGATTGAGGCCATCATCGCGGCGATCAAGGAGTTCAAGAAGGTCTTCACCGGAAAGACCGCCCTTCAGATGATGTTCACCGAGGCGAACAGGGCGTATGCCCCGGACCTGGCCCGGGTGGCCCGGGAGATCGGGGCCGATGAGGTGGAGCTCAACACGCCCCTTCGGCCCTGTGCGATGCGGCCGCTTTCGTCTGAGGAGGTCCGTGAGGTGAAGGCGCATTTTGAAGGACTCCGCGTCCTGTCTGTTTATGAAGAGGAAAAGAAGCCGTACCAGCCTTTCGATGATGTCGCAACGGAAAAGAGGCAC
>JAAYZZ010000077.1 GCA_012514595.1 Elusimicrobiota bacterium | reverse complement strand
TTCTCGAACATCTTGCGCACCATCGGGATCGCGTTCAAGAAAAGAAAGAAGACCGCCTCCACCAGGACAACAGCCGCAAGGATCAGGACACGCGAAAGAAGTGTGATCCCGGACAGCGGGACGAAGAACTGACCTGCGATCGTGATGAGCGCACAGATGGCCAACAGCTTGACCACAAAAACAGAACGGACATCCTTGAGAATATTCTTCGCAAAGTCCCCGGTGATCTTTTTGGGAGCCGGAAGATTGGCGAAGTGCTCTTTGTTAAAGATCGCGGGAAGGATCCCTGCCCCGATAATGACCGCACCGATAATGATCGCGGCCGTCCTCGCCCCGAGCACCTGGTCCGGCGCACCGGTCTCCGGATTCTTAAAACTATACATGATGGCCCAACACCAGGGGGACAGGAGCCACGGCACCTGCGCGAAAACGCGGCTCCAACTCTGGAGCGAGGTCCGCTCGTGATAGTCCGGCGTCATTTCATAACCGAGCGCAATCCACGGGATCGAATAACAGGTGAACGCGCCAAAAAAGATGATCTGAAGGATTAGGAAATACCACGCGTTGAAGGTCGGCCCGTTCTCGGGATACAGCTGGAACATGAACATGTAACAGATCCCGGCCGCGATCGCGCCGAAGAAAATGAACGGCCGACGACGTCCATATTTTGTCCGGGCATTATCAGAAGTAAACCCCAAGACGGGGTCCAGGACCGCATCAAAGATCCGGGGAACGGCCCCGATCAACCCGACCCAGATCGGATTGATCCCCAACCCGAGGATCAGGATAGCGACCATCTGCCCGATCCAGGCCGCCTGGCTGTCATTGGCCAGGGATCCCATGCTGTAAAAGAACTTTTGAGAAAGGGAGATCCGATCCTCCGGAGCTATAACATGACGCGCGGATTTGGCCTGTGACATTCCTTCCCTCCGTTTAAAATGAAGATGCTCGAGGGCATCCGTGTTGTTATGAAGACCGTGCAGCGGACTTCCGGGCCTTGTTGCCCCGGGAGTAGTCCACCAGATGCGTGATGGTCTCCTTCATGTCCTTGCGTTCCACGATCATGTCCAGGAGCCCATGGGCCAGCATGAATTCCGATGTCTGAAATCCCTTCGGGAGCTTCTGGCGGATCGTCTGCTCGACCACCCGCGGCCCCGCGAACCCAATGAGGGCCCTGGGTTCCGCGATCATCACATCCCCCACGCCCGCAAAAGACGCCATGATCCCGCCCATCGTCGGATTCGTGAGCACGGAAATGTAAAAAAGCCCCGCCTCCGCATGCCGCTTGAGGGCCGCGCAGGTCTTGGCCATCTGCATGAGGGAGATGCACCCCTCATACATGCGCGCGCCCCCACCGGATCCGGACACGATGATGACCGGCATCTTCTCCTTGATCGCGAGTTCGACCAGGCGCGAGATCCTCTCGCCCACAACAGACCCCATGGACCCCATGATGAATCTCGAATCTGTGACCGCCAGCGCCACGGAGCGCCCGTTCATCTTCCCATACCCCGTGATAACGGCATCGGAAAGCCCCGTGGCCTTTCGGTCCCCCTCGATCTTCTCCTTGTAGGTCTTGATCCCCTTGAACAAAAGAGGATCCGCGGACATCAGATCCGCGTCCGTCTCGACGAATGTGCCCTCATCGATCAGGCTCGCCACACGCAGGGGCGCCTCCAGGGACATATGATACCCGCATTTGGGGCAGACATTGAACTGCGTCCGCAGCTCCTTGGCATAGGACGGCTGCTGGCAGTCCGGGCACTTGAGCCAGACCCCGTCGGGAACGACCTTCCTCTTGGGGATCCTCACAAAGGTATTGGTATCGCGGCCGAATAGGCTCATCGCATCCTCCCTACGCTCTTACGACAACCGGTACACGGCTAGCCCCGACAGGGCCTTGGGATAGAAATAGGTAGTCTTGGGCGGCATCTTCTCGCCGTTCAGGGCGATCGCGCGGAGCTGATCGATCCGCACAGGGTTCAGGATAAAAGCCGCCTCGGCGAACCCGCCATCCACCTGGCGGTAGCATTCATCGAGTTCCTTGTTGCAATAGGTGATGTCCTCGCTCTTGACACCCAGCTTGTCAAAGATGAAGGCCTTGAGGATCAGGGAATCCAGGGTGCGGTACTCGCGAGACCCTTCCTTGATGAACTGATCGATCTGCATCTTGTTCTTGAGGCGCAGAAGATACATCCCCTTGGCGGTATAGAGCCCGAAGGCGTGCTCATGCCGTCCGGCCTTGGCCAGCAGGATCGGCAGGTCCGCCCTGTCGCGGATCACATCCACCCGGAAGATCTCTTCAAGCGCGGTCACATCCACGGGAAAGGTCTTGAGCAGGCGATGGATCGGAAAGATCTGCAGGTCCCGGGAATCAATGTTCGTAAAAAAGGTCATCACATAGTTCCAGGGCTCCTCGCCCGTGGCCCCGGGGGTCTTCTCCAGCATCATCTCGCGATAACGGCGGGACACCTCATAGCGGTGATGCCCGTCGGCAATGAAGAGGTTCTGCCCCTTGAAGGTCGCGGTGATCTCCTCGATGAGGGCCGGATCGTCCAAGCGCCAGGCCTGGTTCCGGATCCCGTCGTCATCGACCACATCGGCGAACGGCGCGGTGACAACGACCTTGCGCAGAAAAATATTCTCGACCTTTCTCTGGGCATCGGAAAAACAGACAAAGATGGGACTGCAGGCGGCCTGAAGCGCATTCCACAGCTTGAAACGGTCCTCCTTGGCGCCGGCGTGGGTCTTCTCGTGCGGATGGAGCTTGTTCTTGTCATCCTCGATCTTCATGGCCGCGAGAAATCCCATACGGCTGTAACGCTGCCCCATGACCCGGTACTCCTGCCGGATGAAATAAATGCTCGGCTTTTTATCCTGGACCAGGATCCCCTCCTTCATCCAGGCACGGAACGTCTCTCCTGCCTTCTGATATCGGGTATCATCCTCCCCATGCTTGGCATCGGCCTTGGCCAGCATGATATGGATGAAATTGTTCGGGTGACGCTTCTGAAGCGCGAGTTCCTGCTCCGGAGAGATGACATCATAAGGGGGGCACACGACCGGATTGAATTCCGGGACCTTTTCCGTGTTATACACAACGGCCTGGAAGGGTCTGACAACAGACATAACACTCCTTTTAAATACTTAAAAATAAAAATACTGGATAAGTATACACAAAATCCCCCCTTTGCCAAGGAAGGATTTGGAATAAGCCCGCAGGCTTATCCGGCGTTGGGACAGGAGGATTGGTGCGGGCAGGAACCGGAAGAACACCCGGATCCGGGGCCGGACGTCTTTGTTTGGGGCGGGGCTTTCTTCTTATAGTCGGTCTCGTAGAACCCGGACCCCTTGAAGATCACCCCGCCCCCGGTCCCGATCAGCCGGGACAGGGCTTTTTTCCCGCAGGAAGGACAATCCGTGAGCTTCGGATCGCTCATGGACTGCAGGGCTTCGAACGTGTGGCCACAGGCTGAACATTCGTAGTCATATGTGGGCATGGGAGACTCCTAAAAAGGCACGAGAACTTTCAAGTGCCGAGTGACGGGTGTCTATTTGAACACCTTCCTGATCTTCTCCTTGAGCGTAGGCCCTTCAACAGGCTCTCCGCTCACTTTTGCGAACTCTTCCAGGAGACGGCGCTGTTCCGCCGACAATCTCTTGGGGACATCGATCATGACCCGGACGTAGAGGTCGCCGGGCTCCTCGCTCCTTAAATCGGGCATGCCGCGGCCCTTGACCCTAAAGACCTTCCCGGCCTCGGTCCCGGCCGGGACCTTCATGGTGACCTTGCCGTCGATCGTAGGGACATCGATCTCGCCCCCCAGGACCGCCTTGACAAAACTCACCAGAACGGTCTCCTCCAGGTCATTGCCGACCCGACGAAAGCGGTCATGGCCCTTGATCCGGACCGAAATATAGAGATCCCCGGCCCCTCCGGGACCGATCTCGCCCTCCCCACGCACGCGAAGCTGGGAATCGTTATCCACTCCTTTGGGGAAATTGACGTCAATGCTGCGGACATGCTTGAGATGCCCCCGGCCCTGACACCCGGGACAGACCTCCTTGACGAGGCGGCCCTGACCGCGGCAATCCGGACAGGTCTGGGCCATACGGAAGAACCCGCTGTTCATGAGGACCTGGCCCTGGCCGCCACAGGTCGGGCAGTTCACGAGCGCGCTGCCGTTCTTGGCCCCGTTGCCCTGGCAGTCCCGGCAGACCTCGTTGCGCGGGACCTTGATGGTCTTCTTGAGACCCGTGAAGGCCTCCTCAAGGGTCAGATCGACCTCATAGGAGATGTCACGCCCCCGGGCGGGACCCCGGCGCCGGCGTCCCGACGAGAATCCCCCGCCGAAGAATTGGCTCAGGATATCATCCAGCCCGCCCTCACCGAACACGCTCGAGAAATCCGCGCCGCGGAAGATGTCCTCGGCCGTGTAGTTCTGGTCGATCCCCGCGTGCCCGTGACGGTCATAGAGCTCGCGCTTCTGCGGATCCGAGAGAACTCCGTAGGCCTCGGAGATCTCCTTGAACTTCTCCTCGGCCTGTTTCTTCTCGTTCTCCGGCACACGGTCCGGATGATAGCGAAGGGCGAGCGACCGGTAGATCTTCTTGATCTCCGCCGCGGTCGCGTCCTTCTTGACGCCGAGGATCTCGTAGTAATCTTTTTTCATACGTCACAAGGTCACACGTCACAAGGTCACATGTCACTCAGTACCGGGCCTCCCCTGTATCTGTGACCTTGCGACCTTGTGACTTTGTGCCCTATTTATCGTCCTTCGCCTCGAAGTCCGCGTCGATGACATCGTCGCGCTTGGGACCCGCATCCTTTTTCGGTCCCTGCTCCGGCGCAGGCTCGGCCTGGGCGCCCTGGGCGCCGGCCGCTCCCGGCTGGGCCTGGGCAGAGGTCGCCTTATACATCTCCTCGGCCAACTTGTGGCTCGCCTTCTGGAGCGTCTCCATCCCGGACTTGATCCGGTCCAGCGCCTTGTCCTTGACCGCGGTCTTGAGGCTCTCCAGCTCCTTCATGATCGCCTCGCGCTCGGCCTGCGGCACCTTTTCGCCATAATCCTTGAGGGCCTTCTCCGTCGAGTAGACGAGCGTGTTGGCCTGGTTGAGGACCTCGGCCTCCTCGCGGCGCTTCTTGTCGTCCTCGGCGTACTTCTCGGCCTCCTTGACCATCTTCTGGATCTCATCATCCGAGAGCTTCTTGGGGGCCGTGATCTGGATCTTCTGCTCTTTCCCTGTGGCCTTGTCCTTGGCCGAGACATGGACGATGCCGTTGGCATCGATGTCAAACGTCACCTCGACCTGCGGAATGCCGCGCGGAGCCGGAGGGAGACCAACAAGGTCGAACCGCCCCAACTCCGTGTTGTCGGACGCCATCTGACGCTCGCCCTGGAGCACACGGATCGTGACCGCGGTCTGGTTGTCCTCGGCCGTCGAAAAGACCTGGCTCTTCTTCGTCGGGATCGTCGTATTCCTCTCGATGATCTTGGTGAACACGCCCCCCAGCGTCTCCAGCCCCAGCGAGAGCGGCGTCACATCCAAAAGAAGGACGTCCTTGGCCTCGCCCTTGATGATCGCGGCCTGAACCGCCGCCCCCAGGGCGACACACTCCATCGGGTCGATCCCGCGCTCGATCTTCTGGCCGACCTCTTTCTCGACGAACTCCTGGACGATCGGCATGCGGGTGGGTCCGCCCACCATGATGATCTTGTCGATCCTGACCTCTTCTCCGGCCTTGGCGGACGCATCCTTGACCGCCTGACGGATCGGATTGCGGCAGCGGTCCACGATCGGGCCCACCAGGCTCTCCAGCTTGGCCCGGTCGAGCGGCATGGTGAGGTGCTTGGGCCCCGTCGAGTCTGCCGTGATGAAGGGCAGATTGATCTCCGTCTGCACCGTCGAAGAGAGTTCGATCTTCGCCTTCTCCGCCGCCTCACGCAGACGGTGGAAGGCGGTCTTGTCGTTCGAAAGGTCAATGCCGCTCTCGCGCTTGAACTGATCGACAATGTGACTGATGAGCGCATTGTCCATGTCGGTTCCGCCGAGGAAATTGTCTCCCGACGTCGCAAGGACCTCGAAGGTCGCGGCCTTATTCATCTCATCCCACCCCATCTCGAGGATGGTGACATCCAGCGTCCCCCCGCCAAGGTCAAAGACCATGATCTTCTGTTCCTTGCCCGCCTTGTCGAGACCGTACGCCAGACACGCAGCCGTGGGCTCGTTGATGATCCGAAGGACCTTGAGCCCCGCGATCTCGCCCGCGTCCTTGGTGGCCTGACGCTGGTTGTCATTAAAGTACGCCGGCACCGTGATGACCGCGCCCTCGACGGTGTCTCCCAGATATTTCTCCGCGTCCGCCTTGATCTTCTGCAGGATGAAGGCCGAGATCTGCTGGGGGGTGAACTGCTTGCCCGCCACGGCGAACTTGTGATCGGAGCCCATCTTGCGCTTGGCCGCGTAGACGGTCCCCTCTGAGTTGATGGCCGCCTGACGGCGTGCCGGTTCCCCGACGAGCATCTGCCCGTCCTTGGCAAAGGCCACGAACGAAGGGAACGCCTTCCCTGAAGCGACCCCTGCGCCTTCCGCCGAAGGAATAATGACCGGCCGGCCGCCTTCCATCACGGCTGCGGCCGAATTCGATGTCCCCAGATCAATACCAATGTTCTTTCCCATAATGACCTCCTCATTAAGTCGAGAGCGCCGGGCGCAGAGCAAAAGGCTCCTACCCCTGCTGTCCGCCGCCCGCTGCCTTCTCCTGATTATTCTGTTTCTTCTTCGCCACCTTCACCTTGGCCGTCCGCACGACGCGAGACCCCAAGGTATATCCTTTCTGGAAAACCTCGAGGATCGTATGCTCCTCCTGATCATCCCGCTCCTCGACCATCATGGCCTCATGACGGGTGTGATCAAAGGGCTTCCCGACATCTTCGATCGCCTGGACCTCGTATTCCTTGAACAGCGCCTGCAGGCGCTTGATGACCATCTCGAGCCCCTTGATGATGACCGCATCCGGTGCTGCGGAGGCGCGTGCCGCATCGAGACTCCGCTCCAGATCCTCAAAGACGCCCAGGACCTCGACAATGACCTCTTCATGCGCGTACTTGATGATCTCCTGACGCTCGCGCTCATGGCGCTTGCGCATGTTCTCGAACTCGGCGAGGAGCCGGACATTCCGGTCCCTGATCTCCGCGACCTCGGCCTTCAGGATCTCGACGGGATCCCGGGATCCTTCAGACCCAGCGGCCTTGCCCTCATCTTTATCTCTTTCGATATTCTTTTCTGTCATACGATCTCACGCATCACATCGGACACATATTCCAGGGCCGAGACCACACGCTGATAATCCATTCGCGTCGGGCCCAGCACCGCGATCTGCCCCGTGGGTCCCCGACGGGTCCGGAACCTCGAGACCGCCACCGCGCAGTCATCGAACGCCTCGCAGGCGGTCTCGTGCCCGATATAGATCTGGAGCTTTCGGTCAATATCGCGATGCAAAAGCTCGAGGATCCTTTCCTTCTGCTCAATGGTCCGCAGGATGATCGCCAGCTTTCTCAGGTCGTTTGTTCCCAGATGCTGCAAAAGATAATCCGTCCCGCGGCACAGATACCCCTGACGCAGTCCATCGATCGAGACCACGCTCGCGCAATGCGTGAGGTCTGACACGATCTCCGAGGTCTTTTCCAAAAGCGTCTCGAGTTCCCGTGCGCTTTCCTCATACTCCCGCTGAACGCGGACGCGCTCGGCATCGAGGAGGCAGATCTCCTTCATCAGGAAATCCACGTAGTAACGATATCCCCGCTGCGTCGGCACCCGGCCGGCGGATGTGTGCGGATGGGTCAAAAACCCGTCCTCTTCCAGTTCCGCCAGGATATTGCGGATGGTGGCCGAGCTGATCTCTTCAGTGTACTCTTCCGCAATGAAGGCGGAACTCACCGGTTCAATGGTCCTCACATAATGCTGGATGACCATCCCTAACACAATGTCACGCCTGATCTTTGGGTCCATCCTGACCATAGGGTCACCTCACAAGAAAGCGAAGGATGTTTTTAGCACTCAACACACCCGTTTGCCAGGCGCGCATTATAAAAAAAAGGCCCATCCCTGTCAACCCTTAACCTCCTCCCTCCCCGGGAGGGAGAAGGTTTTCATAGAAATACTGGTCTGACTTGATCTTGCCCGAAGGGTAGAACTCTGTCCGACGGGTCAGGCGTCCCTTGTCATAGACCTCATCGGACACCAGGACCCCGTTCTCGTCAAAGTTCTTGAACAGCCCTTCACGCTGATCATTCACGAAGGTGCCCACCGTCTTGATGTGCCCGTCGGGATGGAATTCCTTGGCCGCGCCCTCCTTCTTCCCCTCCTTCACAGGGATGATCCAGCGCACCGCGCCCGTCTCGTAGAACTCGCGCCAGGCATTGTCATGAGGAAGGCCGTTCTTGTAATCCGACCGGATGCGGACCTTGCCGTTCTTGTGGAAGATCCTCACCGGGCCGTTCAGCTCGTCATTCTCGTAGATCCCCTCGAGCAGAAGTTCGCCGGTGTCGTAATACTCCTTGCCGCGCCCTTCCCGCTTTTCGTCGGAACACTCATAAGTTCCCTTCAGTTTCCCGTCGGAAAGATACTCCTGCATGGAGCCGTGCTGGACGCCGTTCTTGTAATCGTATTCCCGGTACAGCCCGCCCTGCGCGTTGTAGTGGCGGGTCTTGCCGCTTTCCAGGTTGCGGCGATGATCCCTCTCGTAGACCAGGAGCCCGTCTTCGGAATATTCCCGGACCTTGCCGTCCTTCTCTCCGTCGATATAAGGCGTCTCGCTCTGGATCACGCCCGACGGATAATATTCCGTCACGACCCCGTGGAGCTTCCCGGCGCGGTAAAAACTCTTTCGAAGAGGCTTGCCGCTCAGGTAATCCTCCATGCCGAGACCATCCCGTGCGCCGTTCATGTTCGTCCCATAGGCCCGCAGTCGCCCGTCGGGATAAAACTCGCGATAACGTCCATGGGGAACACCCTTCTGATACTCGACGGTCCGAAGAAGA
>JAAYZZ010000076.1 GCA_012514595.1 Elusimicrobiota bacterium | reverse complement strand
GGTCTCAAGGTTGTGATCGAGGGGTCCCATACGCCCAGCGGTCCTGTGGCGGCTGGAGCGTTCGCGAATCTGGGGGCCCAGGTCGAGGGGCTGCATCTGGATGGTCGGGAGATCTCGGGGCTTCATGATGCGGACCCGTCGATCGCCAGGAACCGCGCGGCTCTGGAGAGGCGGATCGTCGAGACCAGGGCGGATTTCGGGATCGCCTTTGATCTCGACGGGGACCGGGGCGCGATCGTCATCCCGGAGTGGAACAGCGATGGAACGATCAAGACATTCCACATGCTGGCCCCGGACAATCTTCTGGGAATGCTCATGCCGTATCTTTTGAACGACTGGGGTTATGCGGCCTCCGGAAAGACGGTCGGCGTTATCCGCGATGTCCTGGGGACCCATGCGGTCAACGATTCCGCGCGGCAGCATGGGGTGGGGATGTTCATGACAGATGCCGGATACGTCTTCCTGAAGGAGAAAAAAGAGGAGATGGAGGCGCAAGGGTATGTGTTCCCTGTTTACGGCGAGCGTTCGGGCCATACGTGGCTGAACGTGTCGGGCGAGATCGAGAATCCGGTCGCGGTCGCGATCCTTTTTTCAACGATCATTAAAAAGGACGGGGACCTCAATGATCCCAACGCGGTCCTGCATCTTTATGAGCGCTCGACGGTGGCGTACTCGCAGTCGCCCCGGTTCCAGCCGCTTTATCATCCCCGTCTTTTGGAGTGGCTTTCCGATCATAATGACCAGAACTGGACGTATCAGCGGGGCGTCAATCCGCCGCAGGCGATCGTGGCTCTTGGCAAGCACGAGACGGTCCAGCGTCTTTCCACGGCGTTCCCGCAGGGAAAGACGTTCGGGATCTACAGGGTCATGCAGTTCAATACTTACCAGGACCCCGAGGACCGGGGGGGGATGCTTCGTTTCGCGGACATCATGTTCGAAACGGACGACGGGTTCGCCGGGCGCGTGGTCGTGCGGGCATCCTCCAATGACCCGACTTTTGTGATGTCCTATGAGGCCCCCGTCGGGATGGGAACGACCGAGGGCGCGGCGCAGCATCGCATCGGGACGGCGGGGCTCGTCATGAAGTTCATGATCAATGAAGGCCTGGGGATCTTCACCCGGGCCCAGATGCGCGAATTCCTGGATTATCTGGCGACGGAAAAGCAGGAGGCCACGTTCGCAAAGTCCAACCTCGGGCCTGTCGAGGCGGATTACGAGGTCTTCACCTCGGCGGAGGCCGCAGGGGCCTTCCGCGGGGATGCTGCAGAGGGGGCAAGTACCCGAGAATTGCTTCAGACATTGAATGTCCTAAATGCCCAGGTGACAGGGGCCTATAAGACCTGGGAGTCCGAGAATGCCCTGTCCGAGCAGGATCCCCGGGCGTATCCCATGGCAGCGGCCAATGCCCGCAGGGCGATCGGTCATTACCATAAGTTTCGTGTCCGCCGGGAAGAGGTTAGAGCACAGCTCAGGAAGGCTGTGGCGGCCCAGAGCGGCAGGGTCAGGCAGGCCCCCAGAGCGGGTGCAGACGCGGCCGAGGCGCCCGGTGGTATCGACATGAACGAGATCGATGTTGCGCGTTGGGGGGATCTCATGGATGGCGTGGTCTCGGATATGGCCCTGGAGCAGATGATCGAGGCGGCTCCCGGTCTTGTGCCCGTTATCACCAATATCATGCCGATCACGGACCTTGCGCCGATCCTCGGGCGAGGGAAGCGGGTCGTTCCGTCCCGCGCATCCCTTCCGTCAGCGCCTTTGATGGCGTTGAGGGCTCGGGAGAAAGAGGAGGGCTTGAAAGGTTAGAAAGTTGCAACGTTAGTGGGTTATTAGGGCCGCGGGGGCATTTCCCGCGGCCTTTTTGTTGGTCAAGAAAAAGGGTCGACAGAGCGGAGGGGGACAAGTAATATATACCAGTTTTTAGGGAGATTGCTTCGTCGGTCGTTGACCTGCGGTCACCGTTCTCCTCCCAATGACGACTATTTTCATTAATATAAATAAACGTCATTGCGAGCCGAGCCCGCAGGGCGAGGCGAAGCAAACTCATCAGTTCTTGAATTCCAAAGGAGTGCCGGATGGACATTGGTATTGTAGGTCTTCCTAATGTTGGTAAATCCACCCTCTTTAATGCCCTCACCGGCGCGGCCGCGGCGGCCTCTAATTTTCCCTTCACCACCATTGAGCCCAATGTCGGGATCGTCCCGATCCCCGACGATCGGCTGACGCGTCTGGCGACCGAGTGGAGTTCGGCGAAGATCACCCCCGCCGGCATCCGGTTCGTCGATATCGCGGGTCTTGTCAAGGGGGCCAGCACAGGCGAAGGCCTGGGCAATCAGTTCTTGGGGAACATCCGTTCGGTCGATGCCATCGCGCATGTGGTCCGTTGTTTCCGGGACGATAATGTCGTCAATGTGATGAACGAACTGAACCCGGCGGAAGCGGCCGATACCATCGAGACCGAACTCATTTTGGCGGACCTCCAGCAGGCGCAGAAGGCCTTTGACAAGTGGATCAAGCCGGCCAAGTGCGGGGACAAGGAGGCCAAGGAGAAGTGCGAGATCCTGGAGACGCTCTTGAAAGGTCTTAACGAAGGGGTCCCGGCGCGGGCGCAGAAGGTCGATCAGGCGCGCGCGGCCGAGTTCCAGCTCTTGACGTCGAAGCCCGTTCTTTATGTGGCCAACACCGACGAGAACGGACCCGACGAGACCCTGATCAAGGCCTTGCGCGAGAAGGCGGCGAAGGAAGGCGCGGCCATCATCGAGCTTTGCACCAAGTTCGAGGCCGAGATCGTCCAGCTCCCG
>JAAYZZ010000075.1 GCA_012514595.1 Elusimicrobiota bacterium | reverse complement strand
TTGAGGATGAGTTCCCGGGTATCGTCGACAGAAAGGGTCGTCTGGGTGATAAAGGCGACCTTCTTGTGCGGCGGGATGGTGAGGCGGTCGATGTCCATCGGGGTCTGCACGATGTGGAGGAGGTCCGGGTTGACGTGTCCCGCGGTCCCGACGACCTCCTCATGACCTTTGTGACCGATGAGGAGCACATCGATCCCCTCATTCGAGAAGCGGACCGCCTCTTTGTGCACTTTGGTCACCAGAGGACAGGTCGCGTCGATCCATTTCAATCCCTTGGTGGCCGCCAGGGTCAGGACTTCGGGGGCGATGCCGTGGGCGCTGAAAATGACCCGGGATCTGTCGGGAACGGCATTGAGATCGTCGACGAAGATGACGCCCCGGGCCCGGAAGCCCTCGACCACAGAGGTGTTGTGCACGATCTCATGGAAGACGTAGAGGGGGGTGCCGTACTTGACGAGCGCCCGTTCCACGATGTCGATGGCGCGCGCGACCCCGGCGCAGAAACCCTGTGTTCGTGCCAAGAAGATTTGCATTGCGATTGCGTACTGTTGGGTTAAAATGCAGACTAATATTAGGGCCAAAAATACAAAGCGCAAAGAGAAAAAAAGAAAATGCCGCTCCTCTCTCGCCGAAAGACGCCAAGTGTCCGGATCGGACGCCTCCAGATGGGGGCGGATCATCCCGTCGTTGTTCAGTCGATGACCGATACTCCGACAGCAGACGAGGCGGCCACATGGGCCCAGACGGTCGCGTTGATAGAGGCCGGAGCCGAGATGGTGCGCTGGACCGTCAATGATGATGCCGCGGCCCTGGCCGCAGTCCGGGTCATCTCACGCCTGCGCTCTTCGGGGATCGAGACCCCTATCGTCGGGGATTTCCATTTCAACGGGCATCTCCTTCTGGAAAAATACCCCGATCTGGCAGGGGCCCTCGACAAATACCGGATCAACCCCGGGAACGTGGGTCGGGGGTTACGTCACGACGAGAACTTTGCCCGGATCATTGCGGTCGCGGTCCGGCACAAGAAGCCTGTCCGGATTGGGGTCAACGGGGGGTCGCTGGACCAGGAGATCCATGACAGGATCGCGCGGGAGACCCCAGACCTTGAGTCTCCGAACAGAGCGCGGGAGATCATGGTCCGGGCCGTTGTCGAGAGCGCGGTGGAAAGCGCCCGTTACGCCATGGAGCTTGGGCTTCCTTTGGAGCGGATCGTCCTGAGCGCCAAGATGTCGTCCGTCGATGAGACAATCGATGCTTATGAGCGGATCGCGGCAGCGTGCGATCATGCCCTGCACCTGGGGCTCACCGAGGCCGGCGGGGGAATGCGCGGGATCGTGGGAAGCACGGCCGCCCTCGCGGTCCTTCTGCGGAAAGGGATCGGGGATACGGTCCGGGTCTCCTTGACCCCTGAACCGGGGATCCCCCGGACGAGGGAGGTCGAGGTGTGCCAGGAGATCCTTCAGTCCCTGGGGCTGCGTGATTTCGTCCCGAGCGTGGTCAGCTGTCCCGGGTGCGGCCGGACCCAGAGCGTCCTGTTCCAGGAATTGGCCCGCGACATCCGGACGCACGTCTCCCGTCGGATGCCGGAATGGCGGAAGATCTATCCCGGGATCGGGGCCCTCAGGATCGCGGTCATGGGCTGCGTGGTCAACGGTCCGGGGGAGAGTCGTCACGCGGATATCGGAATCAGTCTTCCCGGGGCCATGGAGGACCCTGCAGCCCCCGTCTATGTTGACGGAAAGAGGGTCGCGCTTCTGCGAGGGAATGCCATTTACGCGGAGTTCACGGGTCTGCTTGAGAAGTATGTCGCAGGCCGTTTCGGAAAATAGTCCTCTATCCCTGGAGAGTTATCATGAGACGCCGGTCCCCCCAGGCCCGTCGCCGGAGATATGTCCCGTCGCTTGCCGTCATTCTCGCAAGTCTTCTTGCGGCCGCGGTCCTCTCTCTTTCCAAGGGGCCGCTTCCGTCCCAGGGCCCTGAGAGGGCTGTTCCTGCCTCAACGCTGCGCGTGGTCCAGGTTTATGATGGGGACACGATCCGCCTCTCGAACGGCGAGAAGGTGCGCCTCATCGGGATCGATACTCCGGAACTTCATGAGAGCCCCAAATTGCGACGGGATGTGCAAAGAACAGGGCAGGATGCCGCGACGGTCAGGCGGATGGGGAAGCGGGCCCGCGAGTTCACCGACGCGCTCGTCTTTGGACGGGATGTCAGGGTCCAGACTGATCTCCAGGAGCGAGACAAGTATGGACGTCTGTTGGCCTATGTCTATCTTGGCGACGGAACGTTCGTGAACGAGGAGATCATCAAGAATGGATACGCCACGCCGATGAGTATCCCGCCGAATGTCCGCTATGCGGAAGATTTCCGCGGACTCTATGAACAGGCCCGGGAAGAAAAGAAAGGGCTCTGGGGGAAGGCGCCTTAAGAGTTAGAGCGGACGCATCTCGGCGATCCGTCGCCCTTTGAAGACCGCGTATTCCTTGTAGCCCGCCGTGATTGCGAGTTCCCGGGCCTTGTCCAGATCCCGCCCCACATCTTTGGGTGTGTGAGCATCGGACCCGAAGGTCAGGGGAACCCCGTGTCTCTGGTAGATCTTCAGGGCCAGGGGCGAGGGGTAGGCCTCGCGGATCGGGCGCCTGAGCCCGGAGGTGTTGATCTCGACGACCACTCCGCTCTTTTTGAACGCGCGCGCGTTCTCCTCGATCTCGCCTGTCATGTCCTCTGTCGGGTGGAAATCGAATTTCTTGACCAGGTCGGCGTGACCAATGATATCAAAAAGGCGTGAGGCCGCACTCTTTCGAACAAGTTTATAGTAATCGCGGTAGACCTTGTTGACATCCTTTTTGTCCCATTGCTTGAGCTGAATGGGGTCGTCGAATCCCCAGTCCGAGATGAAGTGGACCGAGCCGATCACATAGTCGTAAGGATACCGCGCCAGAAGCGCTCGCGTGCGGTCCTCGTAACCGGGGAGGAAGTCCGCCTCGATCCCGATGCGGACCGTCAGCTTGTCTTTGAGCTCATCTCGCACGCTCTCGATCATGGTGTGATAGAGTTCGAGCTGGGACATGTCCATGGTGATCGTGGGATCCCTGTGGGAGAGGAGAGGGGCGTGGTCCGAGAACCCGATCTCGTTAAGGCCCATCTCGATCGCGCGGGCCGCATATTCCTGGGGATCCCCTTTGGCATGACCGCAGAGGGGGGTGTGCATATGATAATCGACGTTTGGGACCACGGGACTCCTCGGTTTCATGTTAAAGATGGGGCAATTATAACATCTCAAGACCGTCTTGCAACGTTCAAATCCAAAACATCTCTTCTTCGGGGGATAAGCCGGTTTTTTCTATTGCTTTTTTTATTTTCGGTGGATATACTAGCGCGACCTTTTTGGAAGGTCAGATAAAAACAGACTGGAGCACGGCCATGGAACGAAGTGAAAAGGCCGTGACTCCCCCTGGCGCAACGCCGGGAGAAACCGCTTCGCCTTCACTTCTGAAGTTGATACGGCGAGGCCAAATCAAAAGGAGTCCGCATGAGTACTGAGTTCATCAAAACCCTTCTCGAGGCCGGAGTTCATTTCGGTCACCAGACCCGCCGCTGGAACCCCAAGATGCGCAAGTTCATTTTCGGAGAGCGCGGCGGCATCCACATCATTGATCTTGAAAAGACCGCCGAGTGCCTCCAGCAGGCGCAGGACCGGGCCCGCGAGATCGCGGCCAAGGGAGGCAAATTCCTTTTCATCGGGACCAAGAAGCAGGCCCAGGATATTATCCGCGAGGAGGCCGAGCGCTCCGGTATGTTCTACATCAACAACCGGTGGATGGGCGGGCTTTTGACCAATTTTGATACGGTCAAGAAATCGATCCGGAAACTTCAGGATATTGAGCGGATGGACAAGGATGGCACGCTGGCCAAATTCACAAAGAAAGAGGTCGCGATCCTGAACAAGGAGCGTGATCGTCTGATGAGCGATCTGGGGGGTATCCGTGATATGGGCGGGATCCCGCAGGCGGTTGTTGTCGTGGATGTGAAGAAGGAAGAGATCGCGGTCCGCGAGTCCCTGCGCCTGAAGATCCCGATCTTTGCGATCATGGACACTAACAGCGATCCTGATCCGATCGACCATCCCATCCCCGGCAATGATGATGCGGTCAAGTCCATCCGGATCCTGTTCAAGAATCTTGCGGATGCGATCATCGAAGGGCGCAAGGAATATCTGCAGGCTTCTGGCGAGAAGGCCCCCAAGGCCGTGACCAAGGATGGGGCGGCGGTCGCGCCTGAGGCGATCCCGGAAGTGATCAAGGAAAGCCTCTCGGAAGAAATGGATGTCTACGAAGAGACCGTGGTCGTCGAGGATGTCGAGGACAATAAAAAGAAGGCGGCCGCGAAGAAGGCTGCAGAAAGGGCATAGGACCATGTCAGTGGATGCGATCAGACAGTTGAGGGAAGAGACCGGCTGCGGGATCATGGAGTGCAAGCGGGCACTCGCCGAGTCTTCCGGCGATACTAAAAAGGCCAAGGAGATACTTCGTCAGAAAGGCCTGGAGATGGCGCTCAAAAAGAGCGACCGGGCGGCCAAGGAGGGACGTGTCGAGGCCTATATTCATAACGGTAACAAGATCGGCGTGATCGTCGAGAT
>JAAYZZ010000074.1 GCA_012514595.1 Elusimicrobiota bacterium | reverse complement strand
GATCATTATCTGATTCGCTGAAAAAGGCGGAAAGATCAAAAAGCGAGAGAGCTAAAGGGGGAAGAGAAGGCCGTCGCCTTTTTATTCCTTTTTCTCTCTCGCTTTTTTATTTTTGTGAAAGAAAGGAGTCCTTATGCTTGAGCGGCTTTTGAGAGGGATCGCGGGAGCATTCATTCTTTTGAGTTTGGCCCTGACGATCTTCGTCGATCATCGATGGATCTGGTTCACGGCTTTTGTGGGGTTCAATCTTTTCCAGTCCGCCTTCACCAACTGGTGCGGGATGATGTGGGTCTTGAGAAAGCTGGGGGTTCCCGACGGCCCTCGAGGAAAGGGGAAGGCATGAATCAGGACATTGTCTTAAAGACGATCCTCTCCCGCAGGAGTGTGCGGGTATATTCCGGAGAGACTGTCGGGCGCGATGTGCTCTTGCGGCTGGTCGAGGCCGGATCCGCAGCCCCGACGGCCAGGGACAAGAGGCATTTTGTCTTTTTCGTCATCGACGACCGGGATCTTTTGACCCGGTTGTCTTCCGGGCTTCCGAACGCGCAGATGCTTGTGCCCGCGGGTCATGCCATTGTGGTCGCCTCTGATCTGGCGGAGGCCTATGGGGGAGAGGAGTTCCCCTATTGGATCCAGGATTGCGCGGCCGCGACAGAGAATATTCTTCTGGCCGCCGAATCCTTGGGTTTGGGGGCGTGCTGGACCGGGGTGCATCCTCGGGAGGAGCGAGCGGCCTTTGTCCGGGATGCTTTGGGGCTCCCGGGATCTGTTCACCCCTTGTGTGTCATCGCTGTGGGGATCCCGAAGGAAAGGCCGCAGCCAAAAAATAAATTCGGCGGGGCAAAGGTGTTCTGGAATAATGTCAAGGGGGGTTGAAAGAACGGAGAGGGAGGGATTCGAACCCTCGGTTCACATTTCTGCGAACACACACTTTCCAGGCGTGCGCCTTCAACCACTCGGCCACCTCTCCATCGGAAAGATGCAGAATAATATCATCGTGGCCGGAGCGTGTCAACCGAATAGCCCGAAAGGATGATCCCATGGAACAGAGAGTCCCGGCGGATATCATGAAGAAAAAGGCCATTCAGGTCATTGTTCTTTTCGGGCTGGTCAGTTTGTTCGGAGACATGGTGTATGAAGGGGCCCGCAGTGTGAACGGTCCTTACCTGAAGACATTGGGGGCCAATGCCCTTGTGGTGGGGCTGATTGGAGGGGTGGGGGAGTTCGTCGGGTATGCGATCCGTCTTCTGTCCGGATACTTTGCGGACAGGACCCGGGCTTACTGGCTTTTCACGTTCTTGGGGTACGGGCTTCTGATCTCCGTTCCTCTCCTGGCCCTGACAGGGATTTGGCAAATCGCCGCCCTTTTCATTGTCGCCGAGAGATTGGGAAAGGCCCTGCGTAGTCCCGCCAAGGACACCATTCTCTCCCAGGCCGCGCATCAGGTGGGGACGGGTTTCGGGTTTGGCCTCAATGAGGCCATGGACCAGATCGGCGCCCTCGTCGGGCCTCTTCTTTTTACAGGGATATTCTGGTGGTTCGGGCGGGGAGAGGCGATCTTGGCGGATTATCAAAGGGGCTATGCTCTTTTGGCCATCCCGTTCGTTCTCCTGATGGTCTGTGTTGTCGTCGCCTTTCTCAAAGTTCCGTCTCCCGAAAGCCTGGAGCCTTTATCAAAGGATGTTCTGCCTGAGAAGTTGTCCCCTGTTTTTTGGTTTTATAATCTTTTTAGTTTTTTGACCGCCATGGGGTTCGTGAGTTTTGTGATGCTGGGATTCCACTTCAAGGCGACGGGGGTCCTCACGGATGCCCAGATCCCTTTCTTTTACGCGGTGGCGATGGCTGTTGACGGTGTAGCGGCCCTTCTGATCGGACTGGCCTATGATCGCCTAAAACAGGTTCTCAATGCTCGGGAGGGAGGGCTCTTTCTTCTTTTGCTGCTCCCGCTTCTTTCGGCCTGGATCCCCCTGCTCGCCTTTTCCCGTTCCTTTGGGATGGCCGTCTTGGGCATCGTTATCTGGGGGATCGTCATGGCTGCCCATGAGACGATCATGAAGTCCGCGATCGCGGACATCACGCCCCTTAAAAAAAGAGGGACCGGTTACGGGATCTTCAATACGACGTACGGGGTAGCGATGCTTGTAGGAGGCGGACTCACCGGGTTTCTGTATGGGATCTCGATCCCCGTCCTTGTGGTCGTCCTGTCGACCCTGCAGTTCCTTTCTGTTCCCGTGTTCTTCTGGATCAATAGGGAGATCGGAAGAAAATAGCAGGTCAGAAAGACAATAAAAAAAGGGAACCTTTTGGGGTTCCCTTTTTTATTTGAAACGCGTGGTGTCTTACTCAACCGGGATCAGGATGATCGTTCCCTTCTTGAGCCGGTTCGGGTCCGCGATGCGGTCCTTGTTGAGCTCGTAGAGGTATTTCCAGCGATTGCCTTTTCCGAGTTCTCTCTCGGCGATCTTCCAGAGGGAATCGTTCGCCTGGATCGTATACTCGCGTGTGGAGACCTTGATCTCGGACTCGACCTTCTTTTCTTCCTCAATGAGATATTTCCCGTCGTCAATGACCTTGAGGCTTGCGCTCTGCGGCGGCACCTGGTTGGCGGGGAGCTGGATCTCTTCGACCTCGGCGATCATGAACTGGGCGTTGCGGTCCTTTTGCATCCCCACGAGATCATGGATCGGCGCGACCGCGTCCAGCTTTCCGCGGGAGACGATCTTGATGCGGTCTTCGGCGACCCCGTTGTCGAGCATGTACTGCTGAACCACTTCTCCACGACGGTTGCCCAGCTTCATGTTGTACTCATCCGATCCGCGCGTATCACAGTTCCCGGTGATGAGGATCGAGGCGGATGGATTGCGCGAGAGGGTCCGGACCGCGTTATCCAGGATGGCCGTATGGTCCGGCCGCAGGTCTGCCTTGTTGTAGTCAAAATAGATCTTCACGTTCTTGACGATCTTCTTGATCAGTAGGGAAGGCTTCTTCTCGATCACAGGGGCAGGCGCGGGAGCCTCGACCTTGGATTCATCCTTTTGTGCGTAGTCGTAGATCACTTTATAGACGTAGACGTACCCGCGGTTGCCCCAGAGATCCTTCACGGTCCCCGCCTCCTCGGGCCACCACCAATATCCGCCCGTTGTCTCATCCTTGACGGGGCCGGGCTTGGCATCTGTGGGCCACCAAGAGAAGACTTTTTGGGAGGCGTCGATCTCTTCCTGGCGCTTCTGGGCGCGTGTCGTCTTGTCGAGGATGCCGCCAGCATGGGCGGGCTCAATGGAGGCAAAGAGAACGGCGCATGATAAAAAGAGGAATGTGTTAAGATTTTTCATATCAGCCTCGCGTGTTGTTCTTGAGTTCGTGAGATATAGTAGCATAAGACAAAAAAAACAAAATATTTTTCGGTTTTTGTGTCTTGTTTCCCGGCTTTTGGTTTGCCAGTCTGTCGGGTTTCTGTTATAAAGACAACCGGCCCGTCAGGAAGAAGAGAACGCGTCGACAAAGAATTTAAAGGTAATGACTTATGAATTGGCAGCAGGCCTGGGAACAGGCCCTTAAACGAACAACGATCGTTCGTTCCCGCATTGCGTCTTTGAACACCTTTTCCGAGACCGCGGTGCCCTATGTGATGCTCTCCGCCTCCCAGGTCAACGATGGGGATACTGTGGTCCGCCGGGGGGAGGTGGTGGTCCAAAAGCCGTCTTTGATCCTTCCGCCGAACATCCCGCAGTTCGAGGGGTTCGAGTTCCAGAAAGAGGAGGGGGAGGCGGATGGCTCCGTCATGAGTTATCTCCTTATCCGAGGGATCTCGATCCCGTCGATGCGCTACAATAACAAGACCTATTCTCTGGACGTCTTTGAAGGGGGCGTGGACCGGGCTGTGGCCCATTTTGCGAATCTCATGGAGCGCAAGGAGGATGTCCAGACCGGTCTGCTCGCCGGTCCTGATGATGCGTGGCAGCTTTCCGTTCTCATCTTCGTCTGCTCGCAGATCGCTCGCAATACCCAGGTCGATCTCAAGCGCCTGATGGACGAGTACCGAAAGGGCCATTTATAATCCGGGAGGATCGATGACACGTTCTTTTAGATGGGGCGCTGCTTTCCTTTTTGTTGTTCTTTTTTGTTCTCCCGCCTTCGCGGTTACGCGGCACGTTCTGGACAATGGACTGGTCGTCCTTCTTGAAGAAATGCCCTCCTCTCCTGTGACCGGTATTTATTTGTGGGTCAGGACGGGATCCGCCACCGAATCTCCCTACATCGGCAGCGGCATTACCCATTTTGTGGAACACATGCTCTTTAAGGGAACGTCCCGACGGGGGGTGGGGGAGATCCCCCGTGAGGCCAAGGCCATGGGCGGGGTGATTAATGCGGCCACGGGGTACGATCATACGGTCTTCTACCTCAGCGTTCCCGGCGAGAATGTCCTTCGCGGCATGGATCTCTTGGCGGACATGGTCCGTGCTCCGGCCTTTGATCCGGCGGAGGTCGAGCGCGAACGGGAAGTGATCCTCAAGGAGGGCCGGATGCTGCGCGACAATCCGGCCCGTCAATTCAGCGAGAAGGCCCGCGAGCGTTTTTATCAGGTCCATCCCTACCGTTATCCGATCATCGGGCATGAGGATCTTTTTCGGGCCATTACCCGGGAGGACCTTGCGGCCTATCATGCCGCCTACTATGCCCCGAACAACATGATCCTGTCCGTTGCCGGAAATATCGATGATGTCGAGATCCTGGCTCAGGCCCGGGCCTTGTTGGGGGATGTGTCCCGCGCCTCGGTCCCGCTGCGCGATCTTCCGGATGAACCGGGAAAGATCTTTGCGGCTTCTTTCGTGGAGGAATATCCCACGGACCTTTTTCGGATGGGTTTCTTCTATCCCGGGGTGCCGTTGGCGCATCCGGACCTTTACGCCCTGGATGTGCTGGCTATGGCTTTAGGGGATGGAGAAAGTTCCCGTCTTTATCGGGACCTTTTCGAGAAGAGGCGGCTGGTCGACAGCGTTGATGCCGTCAACGATACGCCGCTCGACAGAGGGTATTTTGGCATCACGACGGTGATGCGCGAGGACCGTTCCGTCGAGGTGCGCGATCGGGTCTTGGCCATCGTTCAGGATGTCCAAAGAAGAGGCCTTCGTTCCGATGAACTGAAGAAGGTCAGGCGTCAGGTCGAGGCCATGACGATCCGGGCGAGGGAGACGGCGGAGGGGATGGCGCACCGGATGGCCATGGAGGAGGCCTTTGCCGGCGACGCGTTGTTTTCCGAGAAGTATTTGGCAGGTGTCCGCAAGGTCACCAACCAGGATATCAGGCGGGTCGCGCGTGAATATCTCCGTTCCGACAGGGTGACGAGTGTTCTTTTCAGACCTCCTCAAGAAGAGGGGAAGGATGCGGAAGGGGATCTGCTGGGTTCTCCTGTCGGTGTAGAGAAGAAGATCCTCAGCAACGGGCTCACCGTTCTTATGGGGGCCGACAGATCGCTTCCTCTGGTATCTGTCCGCCTCTTTGTCCCCGGGGGGATGCAGATCGATCCGCTTCCCCTCGAGGGCCTCTCAACCCTGACGGCGCGGGTCTGGGACAAGGCCTTCGCAGGCAAGGGAGGGGCCCTCATTCGTCGGGAGATCGAATCCCGGGGAGGGGCCTTTTCGGTAGGCCCCGGATACACGGCGGATGTTCTTTCTTTTGATTGTCTCTCCCAAGACCTTCCTTTCTTTTTGGGGATTTTGCGGGGGTTCCTCCTCGATCCTTCTTTTCCTCAGGAGGACATCATCAGGGAAAAGGACCGGATGTTGACGGCCCTCCGTGCCCGCAAGGACAGCGTGATCCAGACAGGTCTTCAGGCGCTCAAAGAAGAGCTGTTCTTGACGCATCCTGTTCGGCGTGACCCGTTGGGGACCGAGGCCTCCCTGGGGGCGATGACCCGCCAAGATCTCTTGCGTCGTTATCGTGCGACCCTGGATGCCGGTCGGATGGTCCTGTCGGTGTTCGGGGATTTTGACCCCGAGAAAGTGGGGGATATTCTTGAGCGTGACCTTTCCCTGATCCCCGGGACATCAACGGAGCCTGTCCGGTCGTCGGAGGAGCCTCCCCGGAGTCCGCGCTTGAGAGAGCTGCGGATGGACAAGGAACAGGCCGCGGTCCTCTACGGGCTTCGGGGGCCCACGATCTACGACAAGGACCTTGAGGCGATGCAGGTCGCAGTGAACGTTTTGAGTTCCCCGCTCGGCGGGAGGATGTTCCAGAGGATCCGCGATGAGCTCGGGAAGGCGTACACGCTGGGCGG
>JAAYZZ010000073.1 GCA_012514595.1 Elusimicrobiota bacterium | reverse complement strand
TGGTCGGCTTATTGAGATGCAACAGGATACCCTGTGCGACCGGAACGGTCTTTCCCCGGACCAGGTCCATGACCTGGCGGATCTTCGTCGGAGATACCCTCAAATAACGACCTTTAGCAACTGCGATCATGATGAACCGTCCCCTAGATTACTTCTGCTGCATGTCATTTTTGGCCTTCACGCCGCCGTGCTGACGGAAGGTGCGCGTGGCCACAAACTCCCCGAACTTGAATCCCACCATGTTCTCGGTGATGAAGATCGGAATATGCTTGTTGCCGTTGTGCACCGCAAAGGTATAGCCCACGAAGTCCGGAAGGATCGTCGAGCGGCGCGACCACATCTTGATCGGCTGCTTCTGGCCCGAAGCCACCATCTTGTCGAACTTCCTTTTCAAAGACTCATCCACGAATGGGCCCTTGGCGATAGAACGTGCCATAGTTTACTTCGTCCTTCTTTTAACAATGAACTTGTTCGAATACTTGCGAGGTGAGCGCGTCTTCAACCCCTTTGTCTTCTTTCCCCATGGAGAGACAGGATGCGGATTGCCCTGAGGGGCCTTCCCTTCACCACCACCATGCGGATGGTCGACCGGATTCCGGACCACGCCGCGCGAGACCGGGCGCTTGCCCTTCCAGCGGTTGCGTCCGGCCTTTCCGATGGACTGGGTCCCGTGTTCGGGGTTCGAGAGCTGGCCGATCGTCGCGCGGCAGGCGCTCGGAACAATGCGAAGCTCGCTCGAGGGCATCTTCAGATGCGCCACAGCACCTTCCTTGGCGACCAGCTGCGCATAAGCCCCGGCGGAACGGGCGATCTTTCCGCCAGTCCCGGGCTTGAGCTCAATATTGTGGACCAAGGTCCCGAGAGGAATACGCGTCAACGGCATCGCATTGCCCGCCTGGATCTCGACATCCTCGGAATTGGTGCTGACAACCATGTCCCCCACGCGGGTCTCGACAGGAGCCAGAATATAGCTCTTCGTTTTATCGCTCTGGTACTGAATGAGCGCAATACGGCACGTGCGGTTCGGATCATATTCGATCCCCAGGACCACGGCAGGATCATCAATGCGATTGCGCTTGAAATCAATAAGACGATACATCCGCTTGTGACCGCCGCCCTTACGGCGGGATGTCACACGGCCATAATTATTGCGGCCACCGCTCTTACGCAGAGGCTCCAGGAGAGACTTTTCAGGCGTATGTTTTGTCAGCTCCGCGAAATCCACAAGGGCCGCGTGCCTGAGACCGTTCGTTGTCGGGTTGAACCGCTTGATCCCCATTATGCCACCTCGATCTTGCTGCCCTCTTTGAGGGTCACGATCGCCTTCTTCCAGTCCGCCGTATAACCGAACTTCATCCGGACGCGCTTTCTCTTGCCCGGGACGTTCACCACGTTGACAGAAGCGACCTTCACTTTATAGATCTCCTCCACCGCCTTCTTGATGTCCGGCTTGGTCGCAGAGGACGCCACGCGAAAGAGATACTGGCGCGCCTTCTCGATGGAGGTGCCTTTCTCAGTCCGCAGGATGTTCCGGATAACGTCGTAGCTGGTTCTCATTTCAGTCTCTTCAAAAGTTTTTCCATGGCATCCTTTGTCGCGAAAAGTTTCGCGGACTTGAGAATGTCATAGGCGTTCACATCGCCGGCGCTCCCCTGCTCCAGCCCTCTGATATTGCGCGAGGCCCGAACGACCTCGGGGGACATCCCTTCTGATAACGCCAGGACCTTCTTGCCCGAGATCTTGAATGTCTTCAGGACCCCTGAGAACTCCTTGGTCTTGGCCGCTTTGAGCGTGATCGCGTCAACACAGACGATGGAACCTTCCTGATAACGCGCCTTCAAAGATTCCCTCAAGGCCGCTGTCCGCACCTTCTTGGGAACAGAGAAACTGAAATCGCGCGGATGAGGGCCAAAGGCGACCCCACCATGATGCCAGAGCGGGGATCGGGAGGATCCCTGACGGGCCTGACCGGTCCCCTTCTGACGGAACGGTTTTTTGTTACCTCCGGAGACCTGTGAACGGGTCTTGGTGTCAAGGGTGCCCTGGCGCTGATTGGCCCGGTACATCTCAACAGCCTGATGGATCACGGCCTTGTTCACGGCCTTCTCGAAGCCGGAAGGGAGCTCGATCGCCCCATTCTCTTTGCCGTCAATGCTATAGATAATTAACTTCGCCATAACGTCTTCAACCTGCCTCTTCGCTTATGCCTTCTTCTTGGCCGCGGCCTTCGCCTGCTTCATCGGATTCCGCTTGTGAATGACGACTTCCTTCTTCTCATCGAGAGAACGATACGCCTTCTTCTGGGAGCGCACGATGGACACAAGACCGTTCTTGGCGCCAGGAACTGCCCCTTTCACAAGGATCATATTACCCTCGACATCCACATGCATGACGCGCAGGTTCTCGACCGTGACGCGCTCATTTCCCATATGTCCCGGCATGGTCTTCCCGGGGAGAATGCGACCAGGATAGGTATTGGCACCCGTGGACCCGATCTGACGGTGATGCATGGAACCATGTCCAGCGCCGCCTCCCGACCAGTTGTGCCGCTTCATCCCGCCCTGGAAACCACGCCCGATGGATGTCCCCACGACATGAACATATTCCCCGGGACGGAAGAAATCTGCCTTGAGCTCCTGACCGATCTGATAGGCCGCATTGTCCGTTGAACGGAACTCCAGGACGGTGCGCAGAGCTGGAGCATTCGCTTTCTTAAAGAACCCCAGACGCGGCTTCGTGCAGTTGGTCTCCTTCATCTTGTCGAATCCCAGAAGCACCTTGCGGGGATTCTCCTTGAGACCCAACACATAGCAGGGCCCGACCTCGAGCGCCGTGACGGGAACGATGTTCCCATCCGCGTCGAAGAACTGTGTCATCCCGATCTTTTTTCCTAGCAAACCGCTCAGCATATCATTCCGTTCAGATGAATTATTGTTTGATCTCGACATCCACGCCGGCAGGGAGATTCAACTTCCGAAGCGCCTCGACGGTCTTGGAGGTGGGTTCCACAAGGTCAATGAGCCTCTTGTGGGTCGCCAGGGAGAATTGCTCACGCGACTTCTTGTCGATGACCGGCGAACGAAGGACCGTATAGAGCTCCTTCTTCGTCGGCAACGGGACCGGGCCAAGAACCTTGGCCCCGGTCCGTATCGCCGTATCCACGATCTCCTGCGTCGACTGATCGATCAGCCGATGATCATACGCCTTGAGTTTGATCCTGATCTTCTGCATGGAACGTCCAGTTCTTTCTCTTTACCTTACTCGATGACCTGGGTGACGACACCCGCGCCGACCGTCTTGCCGCCTTCACGGATCGCGAAACGAAGATCCTTCTCCGCCGCGACGGGCGTGATCAGCTCAACGGTGAGCTCAACGTTATCACCAGGCATACACATCTCGACCCCCGCAAGAAGCTCGGCGGTCCCGGTCACGTCCGTCGTCCGGAAGTAGAACTGCGGACGATATCCCTTGAAGAACGGTGTATGACGCCCACCCTCTTCCTTGGTCAGGATGTAGACCTGGCACTTGAACTTCTTGTGCGGTTTGATCGAGCCCGGGGCCGCGAGGACCATGCCGCGCTCGATGGTCTCCTTATCAACGCCGCGAAGGAGAAGACCGACGTTATCCCCGGCCTGCCCTTCGTCCAGCTCCTTGCGGAACATCTCGACACCCGTGATGGTGGTCTTGCTGATCTGCGGACGAAGCCCGACGATATCGGCTTCCTGACCGACCTTGCAGACCCCGCGGTCGATACGGCCTGTGGCCACGGTTCCGCGACCGGAGATCGAGAAGATGTCCTCGACCGCCATCAAGAACGGTTTGTCCAGCTCACGCTGCGGGAGCGGGATCCACTCATCCACCGCCTTCATGAGCTCGAGAATGCACTTGGACTTCCCGTCGAAGTCGGCAGGATTATTGAGCGCCTCGAGGGCGGACCCGCGGATGACCGGGGTGTTATCGCCATCGAACTTGTACTTCGTCAGAAGGTCGCGGACCTCCATCTCAACGAGATCCAGGAGCTCCGGATCCGCCATGTCGCACTTATTGAGGAAAACGACGATACGCGGAACGTTCACCTGGCGCGCAAGGAGGATGTGCTCGCGGGTCTGCGGCATGGGGCCGTCCGCCGCGGAGACCACGAGGATCGCACCGTCCATCTGGGCCGCACCGGTGATCATGTTCTTGATGAAGTCGGCGTGGCCGGGGCAGTCGATATGCGCGTAATGACGGGTCTCCGTCTGGTACTCCAGATGGGAGATGTTGATCGTCACGCCGCGCGCCTTCTCTTCGGGTGCGTTATCGATCGAATCATAAGCACGCTCCTGGGCCAGACCCTTTTTCGCGAGGGTCGTTGTGATGGCCGCAGACAGCGTCGTCTTTCCGTGGTCGACGTGGCCGATGGTCCCGATGTTCAGGTGCGGCTTTGTCCTTTCGAACTTTTCTTTTGCCATGACTATTCCTCCCTTTTCAACTTATCTCAAACTTATACTTTCCGTCGGTTGATGTATTCCTGACGCGCGCCGATGATCTTCTCCGCGAGGTTATTCGGAACCTGGGCATAATACGAAGGCTCCATCGAGAAGCTTGCCCGTCCCTGTGTGAGAGAGCGGAGCGCGTTGGCATAATTGAACATCTCGGCCAAAGGCACCTCAGCCCGGGTGGTCTTCAGGACCCCGATATTTCCGAGCTCCGTGATCTTCGCCCGACGGGTGTTCAGGTCTCCGATCACGGATCCCATGAACTCCTCAGGGCAGGAAATCTCGATCGCCATGATCGGCTCCGTAAAGACCGACCCTCCGCGGTTCAACGCATCCTTGAGAGCGATCTTGGCCGCCAACTGGAAGGCGATATCGCTCGAGTCGACCTCGTGGAACGAACCGTCATACAGCGTCACAACGATATCCGTGACAGGATATGCGGCCAGGATCCCGTTCTGGGACTGACTCATGATCCCCGTCTGAACGGACTTGATATACTCACGAGGGATCGCTCCCCCGCGGATCTCATCCACGAACTTGACGCCGGTCCCCGGCTCGGCAGGCTCGACGTTCACGACGACGTGCCCATACTGACCACGGCCACCGGTCTGGGAAATGAACTTTCCGACAACCCCCTGGACCTTGCGCGTGATCGTTTCCTTATAAGCGACCTGGGGACGGCCGATGTTGGCCTCCAGGCCATGCTCACGGCGCATCCGGTCGATGATGATCTCCAAATGCAACTCGCCCATCCCCGAAAGAATGGTCTGGGACGTCTCCTGATCGTACTCACAGCGGAGCGAAGGATCCTCGTCGAGAAACTTCTTGAGGATGATGCCGAGTTTATCCTGGTCGGCCTTGGATTTTGGCTCCAACGCCATGGACACCACCGGCTCCGGAACTTTCATGTTCTCCAGAACGATCGGAGCATCTTCCCGGCAAAGGGTATCGCCGTTCTTGGTCTCCTTGAGCCCCACAAGCGCCACGATCTCCCCAGCCCCGGCGCGGGCAATGATCTCCTGCCGGTTGGAACGCATAAGCACGATCTTTGAGATGCGCTCCCGACGGTCACGTGTGGCGTTATATAGCGTATCTCCGGAATTAATGACTCCGGAATAGATTCGGGTAAAGAACAACTTCCCGACATAAGGATCGGACATGATCTTGAAACTCAACGCGGACAGCGGTTCGGAATCTTGGGGCTTGCGAACGACCTCTTCCTCTTTATAGGGATGCTTTCCCTTGACAGGGGGGACATCGAGAGGGGAAGGAAGGAAGTCCGTCACAGCATCCAGGACAAGCTGAACACCACGGTTGCGAAGGGCGGTGCCGGAAAGAACGGGAAGGAACTTCGCCTTCAGCACCCCTCTGCGGATCCCTGCCCTTAACTCCTCGGCAGTAACAGGCTTCTCGTGGACATACTTCTCCATGATCTCGTCATCAGCCTCAGCGACCTTCTCAATGAGATCGTGGCGATACTGATCGGCCCTGGCCTTGAACTCTGCAGGAATGTCCGAACGGGTCAGCTTCATCCCGTCGGCATCTTCATAGGTGATGTACTGCATGTTGACGACATCAATGATCCCCTTGAAGCTGTCTTCATGCGCATCGGGAAAATTGATCGCCGCCGCATTGGCCCCCAGACGGTCATGGACCTGCTTGAGAACACGATCAAAATCCGCGCCCAAACGATCAACCTTATTGATAAAGGCGATCCGGGGAACCTGATAGCGGTCGGCCTGACGCCAGACTGTTTCGGTCTGGGACTGGACACCGCTCGTGGCGCAAAGGACGATGACGGCTCCATCGAGAACTTTCAAAGAACGCTCAACCTCGACCGTGAAGTCCACGTGTCCGGGAGTATCGATGATATTGATCTTGTGATTCTTCCAGAACGTGGTCGTATTTGCCGACGTGATCGTGATCCCTCGCTCCTTCTCCTGCTCCATCCAGTCCATGGTGGTGTTGCCATCATCGACAGTACCCATCTTATGAATGGTGCCGCT
>JAAYZZ010000072.1 GCA_012514595.1 Elusimicrobiota bacterium | reverse complement strand
TTCAGAGACAGTAAAGACTTCGGCCGTCATCATTCCCTCTTTTTCAACAACGCCTCTCTTGCCGCGAGGATCTTTTCTTCGACCCCCACAAAAGAGGCCTCCCACTCTTCCTTCAGATCATGAAGGGCCACGGCCACGTCATGGGTTCGGCCCTCGACATCCGCCATGTAAGCGGCATCCGCAGAGCGAACCTTCTCAAAAAGACGATTATATTTCCAAACGGCCTCGATGTACTCTCTGACCTCCAAAGGCCACGGGCACTCCCCGGAAACCTCTTCCCAAACCCTCGAGAAAAAGGCGCGCGTCAGAAATCCCCGCTGGATCATGACACGGCAGAGCTCCAGATTGTTCTCGATCTCCCCAAGGAGAAGATCTGCCGCCCCCTTCTCTTTTTTCTTTTTGGACCCCCCAAAGAATCCCATATCCCCTCAAATCGCCAGATCGATCCCGACAGGGCAGTGATCCGATCCCGGGACATCCTTTAGAATAAACGCCTTCCTGATCCGGGGAAGGGATCCCTTATCAACAAAAAAGTAATCGATCCTCCAGCCGACGTCTCTGGCCCGGGCCCCTGTCTTATAATCCCACCAGGAATAGTGGCCCGGTTCTTTACAGAAATGACGGAAGGTGTCCACATAACCGGCCTCGAGGAAGGACGTGACCCACGCCCGCTCCTCGGGCAGAAATCCGGTGTTCTTCGAGTTCTCCCGGGGACGCGCGAGGTCGATCTCGGTGTGGGCCGTGTTCACGTCCCCGCAGATCACGACATGTCTGCCGGCCTTGCGGAGTTCCTCGACCTTCTTCTGAAAGAACGCATAGAACGCCATCTTGAACGGGACCCTCTTGTTGCCGGCCCCGCCATTGGGAAAATAGATATTGAACAGAACAAAGTCCCTGTAATCGAGAACAAGGGTCCGCCCTTCGGAGTCGAATTCCTTCTTTCCAAGACCATACTCCACAGAGACCGGATCCCGACGGGAATAGACGGCGACCCCGCTGTAGCCCTTCTTCTCGGCGGAACACCAGAAGGAACGATACCCCGGAACATTCTTTAGCACATCGGAGAGCTGACCCTCCTCGGCCTTGGTCTCCTGAAGACACAGGATATCCGGCGCCTCCCGATGAAACCACTCGAGGAACCCTTTCTTTTCAACTGCCCGGATCCCGTTGACATTCCAGCTGATGAGCCGCATCCGCCTCCCTTACTCCTTGTAATAATCAAGGCCGATGGCCTGCATGATCGCCGTGAGGACAAAATTGAACGGCTTGTTGAAGTGGGGCAGAAAATAGACATCCGTGAAGGCGATGTCGAGAAGCGTCATCCGCTTCTGGATCGCAAGCGCCAGGTAGAAGATGACCTCGCTGTGGTTCGCCTCGCCGTAGGACCCGATCTGGGCCCCCAAAAGACGGAGGGTCTTCTTATCGTAGACGAGCTTGATGCGTGTGCGCCCGAAGGTCTCCATGAACTCCGGCCTGTCGTTGTCCTCGATATAACTCGAGCCCGCGTCGATCTTGAGATGACGGGCAAAGTCCTCGCTCAAACCCGTGCTCGCCAATTTGTTCTCAAAGACGCAGATCGCGTTCGTCCCTGCCACGCTCTCGACCCTGACGGCTTCGTTCCCGTTGATGTGGCTCGCCGCCACGATCCCCGACTTGACCGCATTGGTGGCCAGCGCGATCTGCACCGGAACACCGAGGGCCGCATGCCGCATGGCGACCGCATCCCCGATCGCGTAAATGTCGGGAAGGCTGGTCCTCATATATTCATCGACGATCAGGGCCCCGTTCGACGTCTTGTGCGCCGCAGGGAGCAGTTCCGTATTCGGACGAAAGCCAATGCAGATGATGACAAGGTCCGCATCATAGCCCCCCTTGTCCGTGACAACACGCACGACCTTCCCGTCCCGGCCTTCGAAATCCACAACCTTCTGGCCCAGGGCGAGCACGACCCCCGCCTTTCTCATGTCGGCCTGGAGAACATCCGTGAACTCGGTATCAAAATACCGTGGCAGGATCCTTTGTTCAAAATCAATAAGCGTGACCTTCTTGCCCTTCTGGTGATAGGCCTCGGCCAGCTCGATCCCGATGTAACCCGCGCCCACCACCGCCACGCTCCGCACCACAGGGTCATCCGCCTTGCGGATCAATTCCTGCGCATGCTGGAACAGCTTGCAGATCTCAATATTCTTAAGGTCTTTCTTTTCCTTCGGGATGCCGGGGACATCAACGGGCCAGGATCCGGCCGCGTAGATGAGCTTGTCGTAGTTGTCATCGAACAGCGCACCCGTTGCAAGGTTCCGGACCGTCACGGTCTTTTTCCCCGGATCGATCGCGATCACCTCATGCTGCATGAGGACCCTGGCCCCCTTCTTCTCCAGTTTTAACGGCGTGCAGTAAAAAAGGTCCTGCACATCCTTGACAACTCCTCCGACGGTAAGCGCAATGCCGCAACCGAGAAAAGAGATGTTGTCGTTGCGGTCATAGGCCACGACCTCATGCGCCCCGTTCTGGGCAAGAAGGGTGCGGAGCGCGGATGTCCCGGCGTGATTGATCCCCACAACAATGATCTTCATACGGTCTCCGTAATATTCTTTTTTTCCTGAAGGCCTGCAGATGAGACCGGAAGGTGCTCTGGGAACACCGCTCGGCCTCTTCAAAGGAGCAGGCGAACAGTGAAGAAAGGCTAAGACCTCTCGGGGGACCTTTTTTTGCAGGCTTTCGCGAACCCACCGAGAACACGCTCCAAAAGCTGACTCCACATCACATGATACTTCTCGTCAAAATAAACGGTCGTATCCACCTGCTCCCCGTCAACCAGCTTGACCTCGGCCCCCGTGAGGAATGTCTTTCGATCCGCTTCAGGGGGAGAAATCAGGTCCGACCATCGGGACTCCGCCTGCATATAGATGACATTTTGATCGTGCGGCAGATGCAATTCCAGCCACAACGACTGACCGGGCTCTATCTTCTGGTCGGACTCAAAGCACAAACCTTTCACGGAGATGTTCCGGGAGAATCCGATATGTTTGGGAAGAGGATGAACAGAACGCTCCCTCTCAAGAGTAAAGTCGACCTCGGTCCGAAAATCATAGGGAAGAGTGAAATGGACCTGGACCGTGGTGTCGAACCGTTCGTGCAGTCTTTTGTCCTGCGGGTCTGGGGTCATCAGCGCTCCTTCACGTGTTTATTATGCGCTGCACTTCAGGATTGGCAAAGTCTTTCTCTCCCAAGGGACTACCCCCTCCCGATACGCGAGAGATGTGCGGAAAAATTCGTGATCGCCCGGGCCACTTTAGGGTCAAGCGTCTCGCCATATTTTCCGTTCGAATACTGGATCACCCCCAGCGCCGGCCAATTCTCTCCTGGAACAAGGGAAACGGGCGCAGGGACCACGGCCATACCCATATACCGGGCATAGGTATGGATCGCCTGCAGGCAAAGATCCCCCCCGCCCTCGGCGTTCCCGGCAGAGACAAAGGCCGCGGATGTCTTTCCAATCAGCTTTCCCCGGACCCAGAGACCCCCGGTCGAATCCATGAACGTCTTCATCTGGGCCGAGACATTCCCGAAATACGTCGGGGACCCCATAAGAACAAGATCGCGATCCAAAAGGAGATCGGGAGAGGCAAGAGAGACCTCCTGCATCTCACGAAGAACAACACGGGCCCCGTCAGGCACATCCTGTTTCTCGACCCAGGCAGGATCGGCGACACGAGAAAGGATCACCGAGTGCCCCAGATCTGTCAGCGCCTTCTCAAAGGCCCTGGCCATCAGATAGGTATTCCCGCAAACACTGTGAAAGACAATACCGACTTTCATCTGCCCTCCTACTTCACGATCCCCGCAAACCCCATGAAGGCCATGGACAAGAGTCCGGCCGTGATCAGGGCGATCGGGGCCCCTTTGAGCCCCTCGGGAATATCCGAAAGGGCCATCTGCTCCCGGAGTCCCGCAAAAAGGACCAACGCGAACGAGAACCCGAGCCCGTTAGCGATCGCGAACACGATGCTCTCGGCGAGATTCATATTGTTCTGAATGACAAGGATCGCCACGCCCAGGATCGTGCAGTTCGTCGTTATGAGCGGCAAATAAACGCCCAAGGCACGGTAAAGCGCCGGGCTCACCTTCTTGAGAACGATCTCCACCATCTGGACGAGCGCGGCAATGACCAGGATGTAGATGACCGTCTGCAGGAACCCGAGGCCCAAAGGGGCCAGGACATACTGGTTAATAAGATACGTCACGACGGTGGCGAGCGTCATGACAAAAAGAACACCACCGGACATCCCGAAGGCGTTGGAGAACTTGTTCGAGACGCCCAGGAACGGACAGATGCCCAGGAAGCGCGTGAGCACGATATTGTTGACGAAGACCGCGGAAATGATGATCAGAACGTATTCCATGCGATCACCTCTTTCCTTTCGCGGCCATGGCCCTGTTCAAGGCATTGACAGCCGCGATCATGAATGCGAAGCAGATGAAGGCCCCCGGTGGAAGAACGAACAAAAGGATCCCGTCCCCCGCGAGGAACTTCTGTCCGAAGACCGCCCCGCTCCCCAGCGCCTCGCGAATGGCACCCAGGACTGTCAGGGCGAGCGTGAACCCGACCCCCATCCCGGCCCCATCCACGACGGAGGACAGGACATCGTTCCGCGCGGCGAAGGCCTCGGCCCGGCCAAGGATGATGCAGTTGACGACAATGAGAGGAATAAAAATTCCAAGGGTCTTGTGAAGCGCCGGCGTATAGGCCGCCATGACCAGGTCCACGATCGTCACAAAAGCCGCGATAACAACGATGTAAATGGGAATACGGACCTTGTCCGGGACCAGGTCCTTGATCGCGGCGATCACCGCGTTCGAGCACAGAAGGACAAAGGTCGCCGCCAGCCCCATCCCCAATCCGTTCTGGGCTGACGATGTGACAGCCAGCGTCGGGCATGTTCCTAAAATAAGAATAAGGACCGGATTCTCTTTTAGGATCCCTTTCAGGAAATTCTGCGCCTGGTTCATTGTGCCCCCCACTTCCGGCGCGGCGTGGCCCGCGTGGTCCCATCCGGGCGCTCTTCTCCTTTGAAAACCGCATACGCCTTTTGGATCGCATCGCACACCGCGCGCGAGGACACGGTCGCGGCCGTGATGGCATCCACATCCCCCCCGTCCTTGCGGACCCTGGGAACAGTGGACAAAAAGTTCCTTCCCTGAAACTGTTTCAGGAACGGCGACTGCGCCGGATCGATCTTGGCCCCCAGCCCCGGGGTCTCTTTATGCCCCAGGACCACGACATTTACGATCTTACCGTCGGGAAGAAGCCCCGCCAACAGCACGATCTCCCCCGCATACCCCTTCAGGGTCCGCGTTTCAACAGCAAGCCCGACATCCTGGCCAGCCTTCTTGGCGGAATAGACCAAAAGCCTTTCCCCCTCAACATTGAGCTCGATCTTTTCCGAAAGAGGATCGTTGTCAAAATCCGGAAGAACGGCCCGAAGCGAATCGGCCTTCTCCTTGAGTTTTGAGGTCTCGATGGTGCTGCGGGTCACGGAATAGACAAACCCCAGGGCCCCGGCCGAAAGAGAAGAGACGACCAGAAGAGAAAGGAACATGTTGAAAAATGTCGAGGCAAGTTTAGCCACGGCGCCCCTCCCCGAAACGATGCGGTTTACAGACCCTGTCGATGAGGGGAACGAAGGCGTTCATGATCAGGATCGCGAAGGACATACCCTCCGGGTACGAACCGAAGATCCGGATCAAAAAGACCAAAAGCGCGATCGCGATCGAGTAGATCACCATTCCCTTCTGGGTCATGGGAGATGTCGTATAATCCGTGGCCATAAAGACCGCGCCCAGCACAAGGCCTCCGGTCAAAAGGTGGAAGACTGGCCCGGGTGTTGCCTCGGGGACAAAAAACGCATGCAGGCCAAAGAAGGCAAAGGCCGAGAGCATGACCACGACCGGAATATGCCAGCTGATGACCCGGCGGTACAAGAGCCAGAGGAATCCCAACAGCAACATCAGGACGCTCGTCTCTCCGAGACACCCGCCGCGGTTCCCGATAAAAAGATCCCACAGCCCCGGGACCTTGGTCGCAAGACGGGACACGGGTTCGCCCATCTTGATCCCCTCCTTGACAATGCCCAGAGGAGTGGCCGCGGTCACGGCATCCACCGCGAACCGGTTGACGAT
>JAAYZZ010000071.1 GCA_012514595.1 Elusimicrobiota bacterium | reverse complement strand
GTGAACTACCCGCGAGATCATGCCGGTCTTTTCCGTGAGATATCCTCCCGGGGCTGCGTCATCTCTGAATTTCCTTTGGGGACGGAACCAGCCCCTTATAATTTTCCCCGCCGTAACAGGATCGTGAGCGGACTGTCCCTCGGGGCTTTTGTGATCGAGGCCCGGCAGAAGAGCGGAGCGCTCATCACTGCGGATTTCGCGCTTGAACAGGGTCGGGAGGTCTTTGCCCTTCCCGGGAGGATCGACAGTCCGCTTTCTGAAGGGCCTATCCGGCTCATCCGTTCCGGCGCGAAGCCGGTCCTCTCCATCGAGGACATCCTTGAAGAGATGCCCCCGGGCCATGAGAAAAACGCCCCTGCCCCTGAGATTCTTGAGCCGGACGGCGGTGTTATGGACAAAGATCAGTCCCGTGTTCTGGAGATCCTGGCCTGTGGAGAGGCGTCTTTTGATGAAATGATCGCCCGCTCAGGACGGAAGCCTACGGAATTGTCCCGTGTGCTTTTATCCCTTCAGATGCGAGGAAGAATCAATGAGGCCCCTGGTAAGGTGTACAGCCTTGTTGCGAAAAAAAAGGGAGAAGAAAAAAGGAAAGTGTTTGCATAATCTATTTTTTTGTGGAAAGTATGAGTGGGCCAATGCCCGGAAAGAATTTTTATGTCCAAAGCGCTTGTCATCGTAGAGTCCCCCGCTAAGGTCAAGACCATTAATAAGATCCTCGGCCCTAATTTCAAGGTCACCTCGTCGATGGGGCATCTGATCGACCTTCCCAAATCCACCTTGGGGGTGGATGTGGACAAGGGCTTTGAGCCCAAGCTTATTGTCTTGCGTGACAAGCAGAAGGTCCTGACCCGCCTCAAGAAAGAGGCCGCATCCAAGAAAGAGATCTATTTCGCGACCGACCCCGACCGTGAGGGAGAGGCGATCGGCTGGAACCTGATCCCACATCTAGCGGGGGACGGCAAGAAGGTCTACCGCGTGGTCTTTCACGAGATCACCAAAGAGGCGGTCCTCCGGGCCTTCAAGGAAAAGCATGACTTTGATCCGAACAAAATCAACGCCCAGAATGCGCGTCGGATCCTGGACAGGATCGTGGGGTATTTGATCAGCCCTGTCCTGTGGAAGAAGGTGGGAAGCCGTTTGAGCGCGGGGCGGGTCCAGTCGGTCGCGCTCAGACTTATCGTAGACCGTGAACGGGAGATCCGTGCGTTCACGCCCGTTGAGTACTGGCAGATCGCGGCCCTTCTCAAGAAGGAAGGGGTCGATCCCGCCCTTGAAGCCCAGCTTGAAAGGATCAATGGAGAGAAGCTGGATCTAAAGTCGCAGGAGGATGCGCTACGTGTCACCGAGGACATGAAGAACAAACTCTTCCGGGTCACGGCGGTCACGACACGTGAGATCCGCAAGAACCCCCTGCCTCCGTTCATCACAAGCACCCTCCAACAGGAGGCGTTCTCGAAGTTCGGGTTCAATGCGCAGCGCACCATGATGATAGCCCAGGAACTTTACGAAGGGATCGACCTCGGCGGTGAAGACGCCGTCGGTCTCATCACCTACATGCGAACGGATTCCTTCAATCTCGCCAAGGAGGCGATCGAGCGCGTGCGCGGATATATCGGGGAGAAGTACGACAAGGCCTATCTTCCCGATGAGCCCAATCGCTACAAGTCCAAGAAATCCGCCCAGGAGGCCCACGAGGCGATCCGCCCCACGGATGTGTTCCGTGAGCCGGAGGCGGTCAAGAAGGCCCTGACCGAGGACCAGTTCAAGATCTACGATCTCATCTGGAAGCGGTTCGTGAGCTGCCAGATGACTCCTGCGGTCTTTGAAAATAAGAAGGTTGAGATCACGGCGGGTCCTTATCAATTCGGGGCCTCGGGTTCGACCCTGATCTTCCCGGGATGTCTTTCGCTTTACCGGACGAACGGGGAAGAGGACGGCAAGCAGGATCTGGCCCCCTATCAGGAGGCGGACCTCCTAGCCATGGTCGAGGTTCGGCCGACCCAGCATTTCACAAAACCTCCGGCAAAATATTCGGAGGCCTCTCTTGTGAAGGCGCTGGAAGAAGACGGGATCGGACGCCCGAGCACCTATGCCTCGATCATTCAGACCCTCTTGTTCCGGAATTATGTGACCAGGGACCGGGGGTATTTCAGCCCGACGGACCTGGGATTCATTATCTGTGATCTTCTGGTCGCTAATTTCCCAAAGGTCATGGATATCGGATTCACGGCCGGCATGGAGGAGCATCTGGATGAGGTTGAGGAGGGCACCATGGACCACGTGGCGCTTCTCAAGGATTTTTATGGCCCCTTCAAGGCAGAGCTTGATAATGCCATGGCCAGTCTGGAGAAGACCACGGTCACAATGGACCGGACATGTCCCAAGTGCGGGGCCCCGGCCCTGGCGGTCAAATGGGGAAAGAACGGCCGATTTCTCAGTTGCCCGAACTTCCCGGACTGTAAGCACGCCGAAGCCTATCCGACAGGGGTCCCCTGTCCGGAGCCGGATTGCGGGGGAGAGCTCGTCGAGCGTCGGAACCGGCGCGGAGGGGTCTTTTACGGATGCAGCCGGTATCCGGAATGCAAACATATCTCCAACAAGCTCCCCAATCCCTCGTCAGACTGATCCCGCGCTTCTGCCAGCCAATTCCTTTCTTTTGCTTTCAAAGAGGGGTATTTTTGTATAATATTTATACATGAATAAATATTTAGCAGACTTCTTGAAGCATCTGGAGGTCGAGAAGAATTATTCAGACCACACCCTGTTCAATTATCGTCTGGACTTGGAGGAATTTCTTTCATTTTTGGGCCATGATGACATGACCCAGGTCAATTATCCGACTTTGAGGCGTTATTTGGCAGGGTTGAGGGAAAAGAACCTCAAGCCCCGGAGTATCGCCCGGAAACTTTCAAGTTTGAGGAGCTTCTTCCGTTTTCTCCAGAGGGAAGGGGTGGTGGAGAAGAACCCGGCCCTGCTTCTGTTGACCCCCAAACTGGACAAGACATTGCCTCATTTTCTGACGGAACAGGAGGCCACGAGCCTGATCGAGGCCCCGGTGGAAGACAAGTTGGCGGCGCTGCGCGACAAGGCCATTTTCGAGACGCTTTATTCGACAGGGATCCGGGTCAGCGAGCTCGTGGGGCTCGATACGGGTGATGTTGATCTGATCGGGAACATTCTGAAGGTGAAGGGCAAAGGAAAAAAGGAGCGCCTTGTTCCTATCGGCGACAAGGCCGTGGACGCCATTCAGGTCTATCTGGATGCCAGGAAGTCGCGGGCCGCGGCGCTTTTTCTCAATCGTTCCGGCGGAAGGCTCTCGGCGCGCAGTGTCCGAAAAAGCATCAACCGTTATCTGGGGCGGGCTGCCATCCACAAGAGTGTCCATCCGCATATGATGCGGCATTCCTTTGCCACGCACATGCTGGACCGCGGCGCAGATCTGCGTTCGGTGCAGGAACTCCTGGGGCATGTCAATCTTTCGACAACCCAGATCTATACGCATTTGACGACGGAGCGCTTGAAGAGCGTCTATGATAAGGCCC
>JAAYZZ010000070.1 GCA_012514595.1 Elusimicrobiota bacterium | reverse complement strand
TAAAGGAGCGCACGATTCGGCATGCGTTCAAGACCCTTTTTGATCCTGTCGGATTCCATAACAACTCTCCTTATAAGAGGGCTCAAGGCCACTGGTCCCAAAAAACAAAAAGCAGAGTCATTGTAGCGAGGAGGCCTCATCGTCGCAATAAAAAAGGCGGAAGGGAGTCTCCCTTCCGCCTGAAAGTCCCTCGATCAACGGATCAGCGACCCCAGAAGCCCTTCTTTTTTCCCTTCTTTTCCACGCGGCCCTTTCCCTGCTTCTCGACGGGAGGCCCCATGCGGTCCCCCTTCCTTTCCCGGCGCCGTTCCCGGATCTCCTTCAGCTGGCCATACTGCTCCGGGGTCAGAACCTCGCGGACCTTGAACAAGTGCTCGATCCTGTTAGACATGACCTGGCCCTGGAGCCTGTTGATCTCGGCCACAATGGCCTGCGCGTTGGCCAAGCTGGGCGTCTCCTGCTCCATCTCCGCACGCAAGGCGTCCTGCTGTTCCTTGAGCTTGTCGACCGCCGCCCGATTCTGCTCCTTGAACTCCTGTCTTACGGTCCTGATCGTCTCCTTCTGCTCATCGGTCAGGCGAAGGTCCTCCATGACCGCAGGCCCCACATCTTCCGCGCCCCCCAGTGTCATCGAAGGCTGGGCCTGGACGCCCGGCACCATCCACAGAACCCCCAATAGTAAACTCGCAGCCCATATGCTCTTTCTCATAACGCCTCCTTTTTCTTTTTCTGCCAAAAGGTCTCGAACATCCCCGTTCCTCTCATCAGACGCTCATCCCGTCCCAAAAGTTCCCGTTCGGGAAAAAGATCTCTTCGCTCGATACGCCAAGAACAGCCCCGAACAAAAGGGATTCCTGCTGTTCCACGTAGGACACGATATCCTGATCCCCCTCGAGACCCTTGATCTGCGGATACAGGCCCGTCTTCTGGCCCACAGAAAGGCCCAGGACCAGAACGACAATGAGCGCCATCACCCGGGCCGGTTGCGGCCCCCCCTGGACCCACGCGAGAGCCCCCTCCCAGAAGGAAGGACGTTCAATGCGCGCGCGGACACGCTCCCACACCTCAAAAGGGACCTGCGGGTCCCTTCCATGGGACAGGGTCCTGTCAAAAAATTGCGCCTCATCCACCCTCTGCCGGCAGGCCGGACACCCCTTCAGATGGGCCTCCACAAGGGCCCTGTCCGGGGAGGCCATTTCTCCGTCGAGATAGGACGACAAAAGGTCCTGCCCCATCTTGTCACATGTCATGATCGGCCTCCCTTCGGTACGCTGCCAGCGCCTGCTCGCGCCCCCGACGGATCCGGGTCCGGACCGTGTTGACCGGGATCCCCAGGGTCCTGGCAATCTCCTCATAGCTCATCCCCTCCTGGGCCCTCAAGATGAGGCAAGACCGAAACACAGGATCCACGGCCTCCAGACTGCGGGTCAATCTCCCGAGCGTTTCCGCCTCCACGACCTGTTCGCGTGTGCCGCCGGCCGGGTCCGGCACATCCATTTCCGGTGCGAGAACGGCCTCTTTCCGTCGGGACCTCCGCCGGATCTGACTCAAAGACTGATTGATCGCGATCCGGTAGATCCAGGTCTTGAGCGACGACCGCCCCGCGAACCATCTCAAGGATCGGTAGACCCGGACAAAGACCTCCTGGGTCACATCCTCGGCCTCTTCCGGCCTCCCGGTCATCCTGAGCGCTACGCCATACACCATCCGGGAATAGACCCGGTAGATTCCGGCAAAGGCCTCAGGATCGCCCTGGGTGGCACGCCGGATAGTCTCCAGGTCAAGTGTCTCCATATCCCGTCCAACAGATTAGATGTCAGAAGAATAAAAAAGTTCCCGGAAGAATCGGAAAAAGAACGGGCAGCGCACACAAGTCCTTGCGCCCCCGTTATCCCGCGATCCCCTTGATCGGATTGTTGGTCATGAACTCGAGGAAGATCGGACCCGCGACCAGGATCCCGACCACGGGAAAGATGAAAAAGAGAAGCGGCACCAGCATCTTCATCGGCGCCTTCAAGGCGATCGCCTCGCCCTGACGGAACCGGGCGATGCGCATGTCCTCGGAGAGGATGTTCAGCGCCTCACTGACCGAGGTCCCCATCTTGTCGGCCTGGATGAGCGTGCGGACAAAGGTCGAAAGATCCGGAAGTTCGAACTTGCGCGCCAGGTCCCTCAAGGCTTCCCGCCGGGGCTTTCCGACGCTGATCTCCTGCAAAAGGACGTTCATCTCTCTCGTCACGGCATTGGGCGTCGATTTCTCGACGACCCACTTGAGCGCCATCATGAAATCGAGCCCCGCGCTCACGCACAGCCCCAGGAGGTCCACCACATCCGGAAGGTTCCTCGCGAAATCCGTCTTGATCCCCTGGATCCGGCCCCGCAACAGGATCTCCGGCAGCACGAATCCGACCGCAAGGGCCAGGAGCACCGCAAAAGGCCACAGATCCGTGGGCATGACGCGCGGGATGATCAGAAGCAGAAGAACGATCAGGACGATCTTGCCCGCAAAGAAAGCCTCGGGGGATGTTTCCCACTGGGCGATGGACAGGTCCCGCAAGAGACGCCGCCGCATTTCAGGCGTCACCAAAGGTCTCACCAGGACCCCCACCGCCTGAAGAATCCCGCCCTTTTGTTTCTTTCCGACGGAAGAGGCCCCGGCCACCTCATCAAGTCGCAGGGACGGCCTCTCCTCTTTCTTTCCGGAAAAAATACCGAAAACCAGAAGGGCCCCGGCCAAAAATGTGCACAAAAGTCCCAACATCAGCATGCCCGTCTCCGTTCCCTGTTAGAAATTCCGATACGCGCTGATCTTGAGGATCATGAACGTCCCCACGACCCACAAAAAGACACACAGGACCAGAAGTTTCTGCCCGATGTCCGTTCCTGTCATGATCTGGAAGTACTGAGGGTTCGTCGAGTTCACGAGGAAAAAGAACCCAACGGGAAGCCCGCTCATCACAAACGCCTGGATCCGCCCCTGCAGGGTCAGGACCTCCAGCTGCTGCTCCAGTTTTTTCTTCTCGCGGATCGTGTGCACGATGCGGGAAAAGATCAGCGGCAGATTTCCGCCTGTTTCGCGCGCCAACAGGATCGCGCTGATGACCTGCTGCAGCGAGGTGGATCTCATCCGTTTCTGCAAACGGTCGAGCGCCTCTTCCAGCGTGACGCCGATCTTGTTCTCGCCGAGCACGATCCCGAACTCCTGACGGATCGGATCCGGCATCTCCTCGACGACCGCCTCCATGGCCTGCAGAAAGCTCATCCCGCCGCGGAAGGCGCTCGACATGATCAAAAGCGCGTCAATCAGCTGCTGGTCGAACTGACGCCGGCGTTTGGCGATGGTCATGTTCGCATAGATCTTGGGGACAATATACCCCACGACCAGTCCGGCGAGAACGCCGGGAAAGCGATATTCGGGAGGCGTCACCACAAAACCAAGGGCCGCGCAAACGAACGGGCCCACGATGAAAAGGATCTGGACCCGGCGGATATCCTCCATCATCATCGTCCGTTCCATCGAGGTGGAGAACTCGCGCGCCCGTTCCTTGTTGATCTCCAGAACGGTCTTCATGATAAAGGGGAGTCCCCAGTACATAAAGATGCCCACCGCCGTGAACATCAGGAACAATGCCAAGGCTAATGTCATGATCCTGCCCTTTTACTGTTGGTATCCGAATCCGATCATATCCCCCGCATCCTTGAAGCGGCCCTGGACCGTATTCTGCAGATAATGCCGCATCAGAACAAGCCCGCCGACCACAACAAGGAACAGAAGAATATACTCCATCACCGAGAATCCTCGACGAGAGATGGTCCGACCTCTTCTGTCCTTCTCCTGTCCTGCCATCGTCTGCCCTTTAATTGAGAAGCCGGACGACAAAATGATTGCCGCTCAAGCTGTACCGTGCCCGCTGTGTCCTGGAATACGACCTCCCCCATGTGACGCCTGGGTCGGCGCAGGAGCCAATGCAGGCGCCCCCGCCGCCCTGTTCGATCGCATCTTCCGCACGATAGGCCCCGCGGCCGTTCATCTTCCAAAGTCCGAGCCCATTGGCAAAGCCGAGCCATCCCGACGGATTCTCGTCCCAGCGCGTGACCGTCACCCCGACAGTTCCGCCGCCGCCGCCGCTCAACTCATTATGGCTCGAAGGCCCCTGCCAGATCTCATAGCATCTTTTCATCCCATGACTCTTTTTATACGTCTTGACCCACGGGAGGGTCGAGGCCCCACAGCTGCCCATTTGACAGGCTCCCGGAGCCCAGGCCTTGACCTCCACCTTATGCCAAAGACCCGGAACCCCCTCACGCGGCGCCTTGCCCTGCCACATATAAGTCAAGGGCCTGAGGCCGCTATTCCTATCACACAACGCGTTCAAATACCGCCTGAGCGCTGCAATAAGAGCGGGGATTTGACTGTCGATCGTCTGAGCCAAACGAAGGAACTGCGGGCGCATGTAGCTGTCCACTGCCTCAACCGCCTTTTCCAGATATTCCTTTCTTTTCCTGAACTTGGCCCGTTGGTTCTTGGAAAGCCCATAGCCGGTATGCTCGGTATCTACAAACCAGTTAGAACACCCTCCGGGACCGACGCCGCCGTTATACGCCGCCGCCAGGTTCATATCAGAATAATTTTCCGCTCTTGGGAACGAGGCCTCGTCAGAACAGGCCCCGTCTTCCGGAGATGTGCACGCCTCAGAATCACACTCCTCCGGCATGTCATACCAGGAATCATTGATGATCTCATTGCTGCAGGCCCCGCCCTCCTCGCCCGGGCCGAGTCCGCAGGCCGTGCAACACGCCAGGCGGGCCTCTTCACAGGCCTCGGCGCAAGACTCCTCGCAGGAATCGGAATTATTGTTGCAGTCGCTGATACAATTGTTCCGCTGTGTCCCCGCAGGATACCTCTCCTCGCAATTGCCGACACAGGTTTCGGCAGAACACTGCTCTTCGCAGCCGGTCTCCCCGTCGGTACCGTTCTTGCAATCCCCGGCGTTCTCGCCGCACTTCTCCGCACAGACCCGGCGACAATGGGTCTCACACGCCGCAAACTTGCCCGGATTCCCGATGTTCCAATCCATGCAGGCAATATCATGCAATACCGTCCCTCCCGTCGGCATACCGGTAGGATCGATCGAAATGCTCTCCCCAGGGCCCGAATAATCTCCACACAAGGCCGCCTCTTGATCCGGCATGTCTTCCGGCCGGTTGATCGGACAACACCAGGCCTTGTTGTCCGCATACCCTTCATTCCGCCAGATCTCCAGCGCCTCCTCCCAGACATATGCGTTACAGGCCATCCTCACCAGCTTGTCGATCCAGGCGATCGCCTCATCGGCCCAGCTCTGGGCGCTCGCGATCGTCCCGGACCGGATCATGGCGCTCACATCGATCGCGAGCTGACGGAACTGGAGGGCCATGTCGTCGATATTGTCATTGTGCCAACTCTCCTGAATGACGGAGGGGTACCCCGAACAATCGTCCGGAGAGCCCCAGTCCAAGGACGTGGTGGGACAATTTCCATAGTGGCTCGCGCCTCCGCAATACATATCGGTCCCCGGACGCCAGAGCCCTGTCGTTGTCCTCAACGCCTGATGGATGGGGCCCGCGTCATCCTCGATCAGACCACTGCAAACGCCCGGCTGATGATAGTCCATCTTGTAAGAACTCCCGCAAGCGCGGATTGTGTCATTGACTTTCGGAACCCGGTTCAAATAAAAATTCTCGGCATCCCGCGGGCAACCGCTGTCCTTGGGCTTTACAAAACTCACGGTATCCACCACATCCATTCTCGCACCCGACCCGCTTCCTCCCCTGAGGATCTGTGTACAAAAACTGACGCTATCATAACGCGTCAACTCCAGTGGCTGTGCCGGTAAAGAGCTCCGCGCCTGTCCAGTCCAATACCATCCCGCCGACGGCCCCAAACAGGCCTGGTGTCCGCACCAATGACACCCCGCATCCGCAGTGCCAAAAGAATCGAAATCCTTGATGTTCATGACCGTGTCTTTCACGGACCACAGAAAAGGAAAGACGATCCCTTCGGCATCATATCCAATGTAACGATTTTCG
>JAAYZZ010000069.1 GCA_012514595.1 Elusimicrobiota bacterium | reverse complement strand
GGGCTGCCGGGAGAGGATCTCCTGGGAGACCTTTTCATTAGGGGGGGAGAGGGTCTCGAGCGTCTCCTGAGAGGACACCGGCTGGGCCTCTTCCTCCTGAACCCCCTGGTAGATGTTGACGATATCGACCCCCAGCGCCTTGGCGATCTGAAAGTGCGAGCCCACCGTTCCTTCCATCTTTCCGTGTTCCATGCGGGAGAGGGTGGCGATCTGGACCCCGCTGCGTCTGGAAAGTTCTGTCAGGGTGACCTTCTTGAGCTTGCGGATCTTCTTGATCTGGGCGCCGATCGTGATCATGGGGACCTCCTGTGTTTCCAACAGGAGGAGCCTAACATCAATTTAACTAAAAATCAACATCTTTTATTGTTGAGGCCACAACTTTTTTGATCTTTTTCCTCCCGACGGCTTGACATCCCTCAAGAAGGATGTTATCTTTCCCTCCGGTTTGATGTAACGTCAAATCCTGCCGGACCCCCTCCGGAAAAACCCGCAGGGAGGGGCCATGCCTGATCCGAGATCCGTTTCCATCGCGACCGTCCTTTTGCTCTTGCGTCATATGCGAGACGCCCTCGGTCTTGAGGCGATGTCGGAATTCCTCGATGCCTACACCATCCTCATCAAAGAACACCATCCCGAGATCCCGACGGAGATCGACCTTGTTCTTCGCGACAAGGCCCTCTCAGCTCTTTACGAAACTGTGATCCGCTATGAAAAAGATTAGCCTCTCTCTTGCCATCCTTTTCCTTCTGGTCCGGACCTTTGTTCTTCGCTCAGCGGAAGCCGCAGAGACGGCCCGATGGAGAGGGGTTCCTTTGGGAACCCTGGGCGGGCGGATCGAAAGGATCATTGAGAAAGACGGGGAAGGGCTCTTTCTTTTGTCCGAGAAGGGATTGTCTTTTATATCTTTGAAAGAAAAAAGATCGTCATCGAGCGTGCCCGTTCTTTTGCGGGATCCCGTTACCGACCTCCTCTTTGAAAAGGGAGCTGTCTGGGCAGCAACAGAGGAGGGGATTCGGATCAGCTCCGACGGGGGCCGCTCCTGGAAAGAAGGCATTCCATTAAAAGATGTCCAGGCCCTTTTAAAACAGGGAGATCGCCTCCTGGCCGGAACAGGTGACGGCTTGCGTCTTGTTGATCCCCGGTCCCTTCAAGTGAAGAGGGTATCCGGCGATATCGGAAGGGGGCCGATCCGCATGCTTCGCTCCCATCCGCAGGGGGCTGTGGCTGTCGGAAGAAACAAGGTCTATCTTCTCGAACCCGACTCCTGGGCCTCCCGCGTCATCTTTGAGGCGCCTTTTGATGAAGAGGAAGAAGTGCTTTTAGATGAGAGTGACGAGGCCTCGCCTCAAATGCCGATCAGGGCGCTCGAGATCTTTGGGGACACGATCTATCTCGCCACGGACAATGGGTTCTACAAGAGCGCTCCAGGCCTGAATGGGTGGAGGCATTATCCATCCGACGGAATCCCTATTTCAGATATCAGGTCCCTGGCCCTCATCCCTTCCGATAACGCAGATCCCATCCCCTGTCTGGGAGGAGCCCCGGGGGTTTTCTGTCATATTGACGGAGAATGGCTTTCTGAAAGGGAAGGGTTGTCGGGATCTGTACAGACACTTCTTGTGACATCCCACGGGGATCTGTTGGCCGCAGGGGAGTCGCTTTTTAGATTGCAGGGGGCCAACAAGACAGTCCTTTCCTCTCTTGCGGGACGCAGCGTGCCGGCCCTCTGCGAGTTCCGCGCGTATGCCCGATATCAGGATGAATTCTCAAACGAGCCTTCCATTTCAGAGGCCCAGGCCATGGCCATTCGCTATGCAGATATGGACAGGTCAAAGATCGAGGCCTGGAAACGTCAGGCGCGTCTGAAGGCGCTCCTTCCTGACATATCCGTCGGTGTAGACAGGGTCAACACAGAACGCTACCACTGGGACACAGGTGCAAGTCCCGACAATCTCTTGAAAGGGGAACATTATCACGACTGGGACGTCTCGGTCTCCTGGGACCTGGCCGATCTTGTCTTCAGCAGCGACCAGACCGCGATCGATTCCCGGTCAAAACTGATGGTCGAACTTCGCGAGGATATCCTTGACCAGGTGACCCGCCTCTTTTTCGAACGTCGACGCCTGCAGATCGAAGGCCTGGCCTGTCAGTATCCGAATGAGGGCGAGCAAATGGCCGTCGCCATGCGGGTCGATGAACTGACCGCCCTCATCGATGCCTATACGGGAGGAGACTTCTCACGTCGGATAAGGAACGTGTCCAAAACAAACAAAGGAGGATGAGATGAAAAGGACGTTGCTGATCATGATCATGGGGCTTGCGATAGCCCTGAACGCGGCCCGGGTCTTCGCGGAAGATGTTTTCGTGACCAGGACCGGGAAAGTCTACCATCACGCCGAGTCACCGTTCATCAAGGACCGCGAGACGGTCAAGATGACAAAGGAAGAGGCCGAGGCCAAGGGATACAAGCCTTCCAGGAGCTACCTGAAAGCCAGGGCCGAAGGGGAACCGGCCACAGCAAAAGAAATGTAAAAAAGGCACCCCGTCCCGCCGGGATAGCCCGGCCGGGACGGGCAGGAGAGAAATCATGGAGACCATCACGTTCAAGGTGGACCGGATGTTCCGGTTGGAGGATGCGGGGACCCTCAAGGCCTTCGCGGACCTGTCTGTCAACGATGCCCTTGTGATCCGCGGCGTTCGGGTCATCTCCGGGAAGAAAGGGCTCTTTGTCTGCCTGCCCCGGGAACAGGGCAAGGATAACAAGTGGTATGACCAGGTCGTGATGAAGGATGCCCGTCTTCACGAAAAGATGTCCTCTGCGGTCCTGGCCCACTACCAGGGAGAGCCCGAGTAGAACATAAAGATATCAAAGGGGCGTTCGTCCGGTAACGCGCCTTTCCCGGAAGACGGGGAAGGTCTGGGGGGCGGAACTGGAGGAACGTGTAAAAACGTCGAACGCCCCTTTTCTTTTTAGACAGGAGGGGGACCCCATGTCCAGTACTATTGCGACCCGCAAGATCCTTTCAATCGTCCTTTCTTTCCTCATCTGCTGTTCTTCCACCTCCCGCGGATTGGCTGCAAGTACCAGCCTTCCCTCTGGGTTCCCCTCCGGAGAATCATTCCGGAACACCTTCTCTGTCGACAGCTCCTCGGGCGCCCTTCGAATGAGCATTCCTGTTCCGCTCCCGCGGGGAAGGGGCGGACTGACACCGCAGATCTCCCTGGAACACACCCCTTCCATCGAGGGATTGCTGGCAACAGGGTGGGATCTTCAGCTGGGGAAGATCGAACGGTCAACAAAATTCGGACCGCCTTCTTACACGAATGATGACCTTTTCATTCTTCATCTCCCGGGCGAGACGCATGAACTTGTTCCCATATCGGAGAACGAATATCGCCCTCGCATTGATGGGCGTCTCCTCAAGGCGGTGCACGCCCCTGACAATTCCTGGACAGTGATCGACCCTTCCGGCACACAGTATCGGTTCGGGATCACGGATGCCGGGAGGGCCAAAAATGCGACAGGGACATTCTCCTGGAAGATGGAGCGCGTGAGGGACGTCCACGGGAACATCATCGTAATCGAGAACCTCTCCGGCGGGGATATTGATGTGCGTTATGTCCTTAAGGCCGGACTTGACCCTGATACGGCTGACCTTCAGGAGCCTTTGAATTTTGCCTATCAAGCTCGGCTCCGGATGGGGGAGCGTCCAGACCCCTCCTCCGATCACAGGCCTGGATTTCCCGTCGAGAGAAAATCATGCCTGAAACGCATCGAGATCCTTGGTCAAGGGCATTTGATCAGGGCCTATGCTTTCGCCTACACAACAAGTCCCAGAACAGGACGGAGCCTGCTCAAGAAGATTGACGAGGTCGGTGCCGATGGCGCGGCATCACGGACCTGGCTCTCCTTTGAACACGACGATGAGAAGGGAACTTTCTCGGCGATCCCCCTCACGAGACCCGTTCCGGACGGATCCCTATGGGGGTTCAGGATCGGAGAAAAAGGTGAGGTCCCCATAGATCAGCCGCTCTTGGCCATGACCTCCAGCTCATGGACACAGAACGGAAAGACCGTCTTTTGGAGACTCTGGCCCAGCAGGATCTTCGAGGTCAGAGGAACATCGAGCGCGTCGTGCCTGTTGTCCAGCTACCTCTTTGTTGATACTGCCCGGGAGATCCCCGTTCCCCTGCAGCTCTCAAATGCCCAGGCCGAGGTCTTTATCAATGGAAAAAAGATCGCCGATCCCCAGAGATGGCCGCTTTCCCAGGGGCAGAACAGTGTGGCCTTCCTCATCCAGGGGACGGGAAGCTGGAAGGTCGAGATGGGTGATTTTATTCCGAGAACGAACAGTATCGGATACTCGCTGGGCGTGATGCCGATCCTTGTTGCGGATTTCAATGGCGACGGCCGGGCCGATCTCGGCGGACAATATGAAGGAAGGATCCAGGTCAGCCTTTCTCGAGGGCAGTCTTTTGAAGAAGCGTCCACTTGGGCCCAGGGGATCGCCGCCTCCCAACAGGTCTTCCCGGGGGACATCAATTCGGACGGCCTGGCGGACATTGTGCTCGTAGACAACCTGTCCGGGGACATCTCGGTCATGGTATCTAAAGTGGCATCCTTCGGCCAACCTCAGACGATCCTCAATGCCATGGCCAGAACCGGGAACGTTTCCCTGGCAGACATCAACGGCGACGGACGGAGCGATCTCTTGAATGTTCGAAAAGAGGGGGATGCCTTTATCTTGCGGATATTTCTCAACAGGGCGGCTGGTTTTCGTGAGGGGGGATCCGTTCGTCTGGAGCCGGGGACCGGTTTTCAGAGCCCGTCATTTCCGGACCTGAACGGGGACGGTCTCAGCGACGTGGTCTTTTTCAAGAAGGAGAGCGGAACATTGTCCTATCAGCTCAACCTTCTCGGGTTCTCGGCCAGTCGGGCCCTGGAGAAACTCGAAGGGTTCGCCGCAGGAAAGGACATCCTCTTTACAGACCTTAACGATGACGGGCGGACAGATATTGCCTATTTTGAAAAAGAGTCCGGAGCTTTTCAATATCGTTCCTGGGACCCGCGGGGTATTTTCAGGGAAGGGACCGTCGCCATCCCGCTATTGATGGCCGCAGAGAAGAAATTCTTCCAGTTCGCGGACATGAACGGAGACGGGGCCACGGACATCTATGCGAGCATTCTCTCTACCGATGGAAAAGATACTGTTCTCTATTCTCGCAGTGGCGTTCCCGATCTTTTGCGGGCCCTCAAGAATCTTTCAGGCGGCGAGGTCCGTTTCCGTTACAAGTACACTCCCGATATCGCCGAGACTAAAATGCCCGTCTCTTTCCCCGTTGTCGTCGAAGAGACGCTCTCGACGGCACAGGGGGACCGTTATGTCACAAGTTATGATTATAAAAAGGGCCTCTGGGACCCGCTCGAGCGGTCTTTTCTCGGATTCGCGGAGTCGAGAGCCGTCGGCCCCCTTGGGAATTATGATCTTTTTAAATATCATCAGGACTTCCATAGAAAGGGCCGGGTCTTTTATCAGGGGACTTTCGATGCCTCCAACCGTCTGGGCAAAGAATCGCTCATGATATGGGATGTCTTGCGGCCTTTGCAGAACGCTCTTTCGGTCGGGATCCCTGTCGTGAGCCGGGAGGAGACCACACTGATCGATGAGGATGGGGCGAGGTCCAGAACCCGCCGCGAATTCTCATATGATCCCTTGACCGGCCTTCTTCTTGAGGAGCGGGACCTGGGCGAGGTCGACCCCCAGAACGGAGAGGATACGGGAGATGATCTTCTGGTAAAGACGACCGAATATGCCAACAATCCCCTGAAATGGCTCCTCGGACTCCCCGCTCACGAGAGCCTCAAAGACCAGAACGGCCGGACGCTTGCGGAGGTCTGGTTCGGATACGACGGAGGAACGCCTGGAGAGACCCCTGACAAAGGGCTTTTGACATCCCAGGAGGTCCTGAATGTCACCGGCGAGGTTCACGAAACGGTCCGGGAAGAGATGGCCTACGATATTTTCGGCCAACCTGTTTCCGCGCAGGACGCGGTGGGTGAGAAGGACCGGGTCACTCGCGACCCGGTCTTTGGCCTTTTTCCCATCTTCCGGACAAACGCGCTGGGTCATGAGACAAAAATCGATCATGTGGGGGTCGGGAGTTCCTCGATATCGCCCCAAGAAGCCCCCTGGGGCGCTCCATTCCGGACGACAGACCCCCGGGGGACTGTTCGGCAGACCATCCTTGACCCATTCGGACG
>JAAYZZ010000068.1 GCA_012514595.1 Elusimicrobiota bacterium | reverse complement strand
TCCGCCAATGCCTTGTTCAAAAGACCGACGACCTCTTTGACGTCCATCTTTACGATCTCACGTCCTTTTGTTCCCATGATGGCCTCCTTTTTCTTCAAGAATCCCTAGGGTCAATATCAACGGAGAGGCAGGGATTCGAACCCTGGGTACCCTAACGGGCACAACGGTTTTCGAGACCGTCCCATTCAACCACTCTGGCACCTCTCCAAAGAACTTTCAGAGAAAGATCGGGGATCAACAGGCGGGAGAATATAACATCCGCTCGTCGAAAAGTCAAAGAAAGAACGGAGAGGGTGAGATTCGAACTCACGGACCCTTGCGGGTCAACGGTTTTCAAGACCGCCGCAATCGGCCACTCTGCCACCTCTCCAAAATGTTTAGGCCATCACGAAAAGAACAACTGCGTCAAGACCACCTTGTAGATCCCGAGACAGGTCCCGCCAAGGATCTTGAAGAACCGGACAAAATCAAATCCCGGGAGCGTCACGTTCATGATCAGGGCCAAGACAAAGACATCGAAAATATACACAAGGCCCATGCCGAAGAAATACGTCGGCTTTCCCGGCGTTGTATCCTTTGTGTAGAGGTCCTGCGCGGTCAGAATGAGATGCATGGCAAATGTCCCGGCAATGAGCGCATAAAAAATGCCATGCCACTCCCCCATCTTCCCCGTCGCGTTCAGAACGGCAAAAACAATGAGCGCGATCATGGTATAGACCGGGACCAGGTACGGCGCGACATTGACCAGAGGCTTCAGGAACTGAAAAAGTCCTGTAACAAGTCCTTGACCGAACTTGTAGACATGCGCAAAGTCATAGACAAAAAACTTGAGGAACACATAGATCAGGACCCCCTGAGCCAAAGCCAATCGCACAGACCCGGAAAGCGTGGCCACCTCCCGTCCGAATGCCACGGTCGAGGCATAGATCAAGGGGGCAACCAGGGCCGCGATCAGGACCTTTAACAAAAGGTAAAAGGCGCCCTTGACCCCGGACACCGACGGAGAACTGCCGCCCCCCTTCGCACCCTCTTCCCTGTCGATCTTCTCGGGCATCTTAGTCTCCGATCGTTCTCATCCCGTTGGTGTATGGCCACAGGACCTCGGGGATATCCACGCCCCCATCGGGGCGCTGATACGTCTCCAGGATCGCCGCGACCGTCCGGGGGGTCGCGACCCCCGACCCGTTCAGGGTATGGACAAAGGCCGGTTTTTTCATGTCCTTGCCCTTGAAGCGGATGTTCGCCCGACGAGCCTGAAAGTCCTCAAAATTGGAACAGCTCGAGGCCTCAAGCCATTTGTCGAGCCCCGGCGCATAGACCTCGATATCGTAACATTTCGCGGCCGCAAAACTGATATCCCCCGAGGCCAGTTCCAGGACACGATACGGGATCTTTAAAAGCTGAAAGACCTTTTCGGCATTGGCGACAAGTTTCTCCAGCTCATCATACGACGTCTCGGGCCTGACGAACTTGACGAGCTCCACCTTATTGAACTGATGCACCCGCATGAGCCCGCGCGTGTCCTTCCCGTAGGAGCCCGCTTCTCGACGGAAACACGGCGAGTAGGCCGTGTGGCAGATCGGCAACTGCGCCTCATCCAGGACCTCGTCCCGATAGATGTTCGTGACAGGGACCTCGGCAGTGGGGATCAGATAAAGATCGTCCTCGCCGAGATAATACATGTCATCTTTCATTTTCGGAAGCTGTCCCGTCCCGGTCATGCTCGCGGGATTGACCAGGACCGGCGGAAAAACCTCCACATATCCATGCTCGCGAATATGAAGGTCGAGCATGAAATTGATCAACGCCCGCTCCAGAAGAGCCCCTGTCTTTTTGTAGAGAAGAAAATTGGAGCCCGAGATCTTGGTCGCGCGCTTGAAATCGATAAGGTCCCATTTCTCGGCGATCGCGATGTGTTCAAGGGGCTTGAAATCGAACGCCCGCTTCTCGCCCCAACTTCTCGCCACACGGTTCTTGTCAGGGCCACCGACCGGGATCGAGGGGTGCGGAAGATTGGGGATAAAAAGCAGAATGGCCTGCATCCTCTCCTCCAGGGTCTTCAGTTCCGGCTCCAGGGCATCGATCTCCCCCGCGATCGTCTTCATGGAGGCGATTGTGGCCTTGGGGTCCTGCTTCTCCTTGATCAGACGCGAGATCTCGTCGTTCGCGGCGTTCCTCTTGGAGCGGAGGTCATCGACCTTGGCCGTGCGGGCGCGCCATTCCACGTCGAGCTTCAAAAGTTCGTCAAGCTTTCCTGCTGCATTCTTCGCCTTCAGTCCTTCGCGCACGCGCTCCGGGTTCTCTCGGATGAATTTCAGATCCAACATATCACTCCTTTT
>JAAYZZ010000067.1 GCA_012514595.1 Elusimicrobiota bacterium | reverse complement strand
GGTCATCCGGCGACCGAACAGGAAAAGGGTTTATCAAGCCCTGTCTTTCTCAAAGAAAGGATGATCAATATGCCGGAGGAAGAGAACGGCCACGACGGTCCCAAGCCCAGGCCTGAAGACAACGACGGGCTGATCGACGGAAAGGAATGCGTGCACTGCGGACTGTGGTTCCTGATGGACCATGCCAAGCGCGTTCCCGGAGAGAATGTGGTCCGTTGTCCGTATTGCGATTGGAAGATCGAGGATCCTGTGGATCCTCTGGGGATGTGAGGGTTGGCGTTAAGGAAGGGGGCATCATGAAGAAGTCCCGCAAAGAGTCCGGCGAGAAGAAGCTGAAGAATAAGTTCTACAATAAGGAACTGGAGCAGCTGCAGATCGAGCTGGTGAAGCTCCAGGAATGGGTCAAGGCCAAGGGCTTAAGGGTCGTTGTTCTTTTTGAGGGCCGCGACGCGGCCGGAAAGGGCGGGGTCATCAAGCGGATCACCCAGGCCATGAACCCCCGCATCTGCCGGGTCGTGGCCCTCGGCGTCCCGACGGAGAAGGAAAAGACGCAGTGGTATTTTCAGCGTTATGTGGCCCAGCTCCCGGCCGCGGGCGAGATGGTGCTCTTTGACCGTAGCTGGTATAACCGGGCAGGGGTCGAACATGTGATGGGGTTCTGCACAAAGGAACAGTATCAACAGTTTCTCAAGGATTGCCCGGCCTTTGAGAAGATGCTGATCGAGTCCGGGATCGTCCTGATCAAGTACTGGTTCTCCATCAGCGATGAGGAGCAGGAAGTCCGGTTCCAGAAGCGGAACACGGATCCCCTGCGGCGCTGGAAGCTTTCTCCCATGGATATGACCGCCCGCACCAAGTGGGTCGATTACTCCAAGGCCAAGGATGCCATGTTCAAGTACACGGATCGGGATGACTCTTCGTGGTTCGTTGTCGAGGCGGATGACAAAAAGCGTGCACGGCTCAATTGTATCCATCATCTATTGTCTTTGATCCCCTACAGGGACCGCACGCCGGGGTCTATTAAGCTGCCGCCGCGTCAAAAGGACAAGGGGTACCGCCGCCCGCCGTTGAACAGTCAGCGGTTCATTCCAAAAGTGTATTGAGGGATCATGGATCGACGGTCTTCGGGAGAATTTGAACTGATCGAACGCCTCAAGCGGTTCCAGAACCTGTCCCGTCGTGTGATCAAAGGGATCGGGGATGATGCCGCGGTCCTGGAGCTCGATGCGAAGCGGTATCAGCTTTTCACGACCGACATGTGCGTGGAGAGTGTTCATTTCACCCGCAAGATGCCGGCTCGTAAGATCGGATGGAAGGCCATGGCCGTTAATGTGAGCGACATCGCGGCGATGGGAGGGGAGCCGACATGTGCGGTCGTCTCGATCGGGTTTCCGGGATCAACGCCGGAACGGGTCCTGCCCCCTGCGGCACCCTTTCCTCCTCGCGGGTCCCTTGCCCGCTCGTCTGAAAGGGGACCCGCCTCCGGGGTCACCCGTTCCGGATTACCTGTTGGATATGTTGAGAAACTTTATCAGGGGCTTTTCGACTGCGCCAAGGCCTTTGGCGTGAGTATCGTCGGGGGAGACACGGTCCGCGCGGACCGGCTCGTCATCAATGTGGCGCTTCTGGGTGAGGTGTGGAAAAAGGACCTGGTGCTTCGCTCCGGGGCAAAGGTCGGCGAGGGGATCTTTGTCACCGGTTCCCTGGGCGGGTCGTTCCGCTCGGGTCGGCATCTGACATTCCGTCCGCGCCTGAAGGAAGCTCAATGGCTTGTCAAGAATGCCCGGCCGTCCTCGATGATGGATCTCTCCGACGGACTGGCGGGTGACCTTGGGCATATCCTCAAGGCCAGTCGGGTGGGAGCACTGCTCGAGGAACAGGCGATCCCGTTGCATCGCGGGGTCTCACTTGATCGCGCCCTTTCGGAAGGCGAGGATTTTGAACTGCTTTTTACAGCCCCTCTGCCCAGGGCTGAACGGCTGAAAGACCGGGCTATCCGCATCGGGACCGTGACGGAACAGCGGGGCTTTTGGATGCGGGGGGCGGACGGGAAGAAAAGAAAGATCACGATGAAGGGATTTGCGCATTTTTGATGAAGCCGATCACGATCACCTCCCATAGTTATAAGGAGACACTCGCGCTTGGAGCGAGGTTGGCGAAGGTTTTCCGTCCCGGGGATATCCTCTGTCTGTTCGGGGACCTGGGGGCCGGGAAGACCGCGTTCACCAAAGGTGTGGCCCGGGGGCTGCGCATTGATCCGCACCATGTCCATTCCCCGACGTTCACGCTGATGAACATCTACGAGGGACGTCTTTCGGTGTATCATTATGATCTGTACCGGATCTCGGCCGATGACCTTCTGGGCATGGGTTATGAAGAATTCTTTTACGGGAAGGGGCTGACTGTTATAGAATGGTCCGAGAGGTTGGGGCCCCTTCTTCCCAAGGCATACTGGAAGGTTGAGCTCCGCCACGGCGGTGAGGACAGCCGCCGGATCATTCTCTCCGCCGAGGGCGAGGGGCCTTTGGCGCGTCTGGGGGACCTCCGGAGACTGACAGGCCCATGAAGATCCTGGCCGTGGACACATCCACAAAGCATCTCTCGATCGCCGTCACCGACGGCGACAGGCTTTTGTCCTCGCGGAACGTCCAGCCCCGCAAAGACCTGTCTCTCACCATCACCTTTGATATCGAGCGTGCGCTGCAGAAGGCCGTGATCTCCCTTCATGATATTGACGGATTTGTTGTTGGGCTCGGGCCCGGGTCCTTCACGAGCTTGCGCGTGGGGCTTTCGATGATGAAGGCCTTTATCATGGTGACCGAGAAGCCCGTGGTCGGCGTCTCGAGCCTGGATGCCATCGCCATGAACATCAAGCCGAAAAAGTCGGCCCAGATCTGCGTCATGAACGATGCCCGCAGGAATCTTCTTTACGCCGCAGTCTATGACCGCAAGGAGACGGGGCTCACACGCAAAAGTGATTATCTCCTCCAGCCGATCGATGAGGTCCTGGTTCCCCTGACCGGTGAGGTCATCTTCGTCGGGGACGGGATTCTTCTTTATAAGAACAGGATCATTGAGAAATCGAAGGAGTGGGGAGAGAGATTTACCCCGGTCTTTGAGTCTGACCGCCACTGGCTGCCGTATGCCAAGGAATTGGCCCGTTTGGGGTATCAGCGATTCCTGCGGGGAGAGACGGACAAGATCGAGACGCTCGGACCTTTGTATCTGTATCCCGAAGATTGTCAGGTGAAGAAAAAGGGGGAGGACGCCCCGCACGGTCATAAGGGCGCAAGGGCAGAAGGTCCCAAAGAAGGTTGATGATCCCGGGCCGTTGTGACATGTGACCTTGTGACTTTCTGATCGCATATTGCCATGTCTGTACATTATCAATATTCCCAGCCGACCGCCTGGTGCGAGATCAACACCAAGGCCCTGCGTCATAATTATCGGGCCATCCGCACGCTTGCGCTCAAACAGGCTGATCCCTATCTCCGGGAAAAGGTCCGGCTTCTTTCCGTCGTCAAAGCCGAGGCCTATGGTCACGGGATGATCGATGTGGCCCGGGTCCTTCAGAAGGACGGATGCGAATTCTTCGCGGTCTCGAATGTCGAGGAGGGGGTCGCCTTGAGGCGCGCGGGCATCAAGGGCACGATCCTTCTTTTTGAGACCTGTGACCCTGCGGCCGCGAGGGAGATCGTGAAGAACGCCCTTGTGGCCAGTGTGGCGGACCTGGGGCTTGCGCGTGCTCTGGACCGCGAGGCCCGGCGTGTCCGAAAGGCCGCGGAGATCCACGTCGAGGCCGACTGCGGGATGAACCGGCTGGGGGTCCCTGCCAATGAGGTCGCCTCCTTTATCCGGCAGTTGCGGATGCTCAAGGCGGTCCGGGTGGAAGGGGTCTTCACGCATTTCCCCGTTGCGGATACGGACCATGTTTTTACCGAAGCCCAGATCACGTATTTTACGGATGTGATCGCCGGACTGGTTCAGGAGGGGGTCCCCATCCGGCATTTCCATGCCGCCAACAGCATGGGCCTGGGC
>JAAYZZ010000066.1 GCA_012514595.1 Elusimicrobiota bacterium | reverse complement strand
TGGTTTGGGGCGTATTCATTGGGTTCCTTTCACGGGCGGTTTTAACCCGCCCATTTTACCCAAACCAGGATCAAATCCGCAAACTCATTTTCCCATCAATCTGTCCAATGCTTGCTGACGCTCAACAGCGGGAACAGGCATAAGAAAAAGGATGGCCCCGCTCAAGAACACGATGCGTTTTATGCCTTTTTGTCGACTGACCGTCTCTAATTTTACGAGGGGAGAATCATTTTAGGACAACATCACCAAAGAAATACCGATGGCCGCACTGACCACGACCAGGATCAAGAGAACCCGAAGAGAATCCCGCAGGTCATGATTCTCGCGGAACAGGACGAGAAGGCCAAGCCCGGCGCCCGCACAGAGCCCGGCCATGAGGGCCCCGAAGGTGATCGCCCCCTTGGCATAGAGATCCGCCAGGAGGACCGAGGCGAAACAATTCGGGATCAACCCGATCACGACAGCGAGGAACGGCTGAAAAAAGCTCTTTCCCCAGAAGAGGCCGGCGAAGGCCTCCTCCCCGATTCCCTCGATCACGCCACCAAGGATCACATTGAACACAAAAAGGAACAGGGTGATCGTCACGATATGCCGGAGAGGATGCCAAAAGAGCGACGGCCACGGCCGACGACAGGCACAGAGATCATGCGCACAGCAGCCGTGCTGTCCGTGCACCGCGGTCGTTTTTTCCGCTGAAGACGCCGCCTGCAGCCGCGTGCGTCCCCCCAGAAGATCGACCAGGATGCCCACCACCACCGCGATGACGACCTTGCCCAAAAGGAGCCGGCCTACGGTCGCGGCTTGGTCGGGCATGGACAAAAGGACGGGGATCGCCTCGTCCGATGTCGAAATAAAGACCGCCAGGAGTGTGCCCACAGACACCAATCGCTTGGCATACAGGGTCGCCGCGATGACCGAGAATCCGCACTGGGGAAGGCACCCCAAAAAAGCACCCACCAGGGGCGCGAGCCAGGAGGAACGGACCACCCATGTCCCCAGGCGATCCCCAAAACGATATTCCAGAAGGCTCACCAGAAAATAGATGGGGACCAGGAGCGGCAAAAGCTTGAGAGTGTCCCAGAACGCCTCGATGAAGAATTCAGGAAGGATCATCCTACTTACTCCCTTTCCCCGTCTGAAGCCAACGGATATCCGCGGAGCGGACAAGCCGGTCCGCGAGGCGGGACCACTCCACGAAAAGTTTCTTGTGACACGAGACACGCGCCATCTTGTTGAGACGGTTCGTATCGAACGCGTTCACGACCTGAATATAATCGTTCGGGGGCACTTTGCCAAAGGAATAATTTCTCCGCCTCATCCTCGAGAACGGCCCCGCGCTCAACAAGCACGCACGGATCAGGCATAAAGTTCCCGACGCCTCTCGCGGATATTGGGGTCGGCCCAGTACTCATCGAAGGTGGTGCCGGGGCGGTCGATCCAGCCGTTCGGACCAAGCTCAATGATACGGTTCGCGACCGTCTGAAGGAGGGTGTGGTCATGCGATGATAAAAGGATGGTCCCACGGAACCGCTCCAGGCCTTTGTTCAAAGCTGTGATCGACTCCAGGTCCAGGTGATTCGTGGGCTCATCAAGGATCAGGACATTGGCCTTGAGGAGCATCATCCGGGCCAGCATGCAGCGCACCCGTTCTCCGCCGGAGAGGACATTCGCGGGCTTGAGGGCCTCCTCGCCGGAAAAGAGCATTTTCCCCAGAAAACCTCGAATGAAACTCTCTGTCGTATCATCCGAATATTGCCGGAGCCAATCGATGAGGCTCAAAGATGTCTCGAAGTACGAGGCATTGTCCTTTGGAAAATACGCCTGCCGGGTGGAGATCCCCCACTTGAAGGTGCCCGCATCGGCCTGACGCCCGCCGGTCAGGACCTGAAAGAGCGCGGTCCTCGCCAGGTCCGCCTGCCCCACGAACGCGACCTTGTCGCCTTTCGCGAGGGTCAGACTGAGGTCCCGGAACAGGGCCTGGCCATCGGGCAGGACCGAAAGATGGTCCAGGGAGAGAATATCATTCCCCGCCTCCCTCTCCTGCTCGAAGCCCACAAAGGGATACTTTCTCGATGATGGCTGGATCTCGTCGATCGTCAGCTTTTCGAGGATCTTGCGACGGCTGGTGGCCTGGCGCGACTTGGAAAGATTCGCGCTGAACCGCAAAATGAACTCCTGCAGCTCCTTGCGCTTCTCCTCAATCTTCTTGTTCTGCTCGCTGCGCTGACGGGCCGCCAGCTGGCTCGACTCGGACCAGAACGTGTAATTCCCGGAATAGAGACGGATCTTTCCGAAATCGATGTCCGCGATATGCGTGCACACATTGTCCAGGAAGTGCCGGTCGTGGGAGACCACGATGGCGATATTCTCAAAATTTGCGAGAAAATCCTCGAGCCACAGACAGGTCTCGATGTCCAAGTGGTTCGTCGGCTCATCGAGAAGAAGGATGTCCGGATCCCCGAAGAGCGCCTGGGCAAGAAGGACCCGGACCTTCTGACCGGCCTCCAGCTGCCGCATCGAAAGACCGTGAAGCTCTGCCGGAAGACCCAGGTCCGAAAGGAGCTTGGCCGCATCCGACTCGGCCGTCCATCCGTTCATATCCGCGAACTCGCTCTCGAGCTCGGAGGCCCTCAAACCGTCAGCGTCGGAGAAATCCGCCTTGGCATAGATCGCATCGCGTTCGGTCATGACCTGGTAAAGCCGGGCATGCCCCATCAGAACGGTCAACAGGACCGGATGGTCATCAAAGGCGAACTGGTCCTGCCTGAGGACCGAAACGCGTTTGCCGGGGGCCACGACCACTTCTCCCGCCGTTGATTCGATCTCTCCCGAAAGGACCTTGAGAAAGGTCGATTTGCCCGATCCGTTCGCCCCGATCAGCCCATAGCAATTGCCCGGAGAGAATGAGATCGTGACATCGGAGAAAAGTTTGCGCTGACCGAACTGAAGGGAAACGCCATTGACGGAGATCATCTCTGCTCCTCGATCCTTTCTGATATCTGCGACTAAAGTCCGTCATTGTAACAGGACTCCGGGAAAAAGAAAGCCCCGGGAATACCCGGGGCTGTCCCAGAGGCGTCCCGACAACTTATTAGAACTTATATTTGAGCCCGGCCACGAACTGGGTATCGGTCTTCTTTTTTCCGCTG
>JAAYZZ010000065.1 GCA_012514595.1 Elusimicrobiota bacterium | reverse complement strand
CATTCGGGGTTGTCGTAATCGCTCGTGGTGATATACCCTTCGGACATGACGAAATAATTGTCCCCGACCTTGGAGATCGTCTTGGCCTCGCCGTAAACGGGGTCCGCGATGATGCGCGCATGGGTGAATTCCCCCAGTTTCTTTCCGAAATGATAAAAGCCCTTCTCGGCCCAGATCGTCCCCTGGTCGGACTTGAGGACCACGTTGCCCGTAGCGTAGGCCTCCTGTTTCTCACGATAGAACTCGACCTGGTCGCAGAACAGGACGGCATTGTTCTGACGGATGACCACATTGCCGCTGGCCACGAACTTCCCGCCCTTGGGATCATACTCGACGCTATCGCCGTTGAGCTCCACGGAATTTCCCGCCGGAGGCACGACCTCGTCCGGGCTTTCCGGATCCGTGACCCCCGCCTCATCCGGGACCGCGCCGGCCGTCTCCTCGACAACAGCCCCTGCGGCTTCGGAAGCCCAGAGAACGCCCCCCGGCCCTCCTCCCAGAAGACCCAGGGACATCCCGAGAAAAAGACCGACGAGAAGTGTACTAGTTTTTGTTTTCATGGCGGATCAGCACCTGTGCGCCGATGATCCCCGCGTCATTCCCCAAAAGGGCGGGAACAATGCGGACCATCTCGGCCTGGGTTTTCATACAACGCTGTTTCAGAACCTTTTCTATGGCGGGCTTCATGAACTCGAGGCTGCGGGCGACCCCTCCCCCGACGATGATCCGTTCCGGGTTCAGAATATTGACCGGGCCGATCAGGCCCTGACCTACCGTCTCGCCGACCTGGGCCCAGAACTTGAGGGCCTTCTTCTTTCCTTCAGCGGCCCTGCGGGAGACATCCTCGAGAGAAATATCCTTCTTGCCAAAAAGCCGGGCAGCGTCCTTCTGGAGACGCTTGTTGCCGACATACTGTTCAAAACATCCCCATCCGCCGCAACCGCAGACAGGCCCTTTCTGATGAAGGGGGGCATGTCCGATCTCGCCGGCCGCGAACCCCGGACCCCGATAAATGGCATTGTTGAGGATCAATCCGGCTCCGACCCCGGTCCCCATGGTCATGCAGATCAGATTTTCGATCCCCTTGCCGGCGCCGTACTCCCATTCTCCGAGCGTGATCATATTGACATCGTTCTCGATGCGGACAGAAAGCCCCAGCCGCCGCTCCATGATCCGGCGCAAAGGGACCTCCGCCCACCCAGGGATGTTGGGAAGCATCCGGACGACCCCCTTGTCCGCATCGACAAGCCCCGGAAGCCCGATCCCCACGCCGGAAATGTCCTTCTTTCCGAGCCTGTTCTTTCCGGTCAGGGCCTCGACCGCCTCGCAGATCGCCTCGATCAAGGCCTCGGGACTCTTTCCAAAATGCTTGGTGGCCAGGGACGAACGCAAAAGGACCTTGCCCCGGGGGTCCACAAGCCCCAGTTTGACATTGGTCCCCCCGATATCGACCCCGATCACATATTTAGAAATATTAGTCATAATAGAAAAGAAAGATGAGGCCCATTCTACAAAAAACCTTGTCAGGACGCAACTTAAAAACCAGGTTAAATTCCGGAAGGGAGCGAAAAAGAAAGGTCACTTTTCATCGTAGATACGAAAACCCATGACACGGTTGCGGCCGTTCTTCTTGGCCCGGTACATGGCCCAGTCCGCCTTGTCCAGAAGCTCCTCCCCCTTCTGGGCATCCGCCGGGAAAGTCGCGACCCCGATGCTGACCGTGACCTTCAGATGGGCATCAAAAACGTGAATCTTCCGTCCCGCGACCGCCTGACGGATACGTTCCGAAACCAACAAGGCATCGGGCTTGTCTGTTTCGGGAAGAACCACGCAGATCTCCTCGCCCCCGAAACGCCCCACAATATCGATCTCGCGAACCGCCTGCAAAAGGACGTGTCCGATCTCACTGAGGACCCGGTCCCCGGTCAGATGGCCATGGTGATCATTGATCTTCTTGAAATGGTCCACATCGATCATGAGAAGCGACAGGGGAAACCCCCGGGCCTTGGACCGTGCGCATTCCTCCTGGAACCGTTCCATGAAATACCGCCGGGTATGGAGCCCAGTGAGGCTGTCGGTGATCGCCAGACGTTCAACCTCCTTGTACAGCCTGATACGGCGAAGGGCGATCGCGAACTGGTGGGCCAGGATCGCGAAGGTCTCCTCCTCTTCAGGCCGGATCCCCTCATAGGCCAGTTCCCCGAGGACCATGTTCCTGGCCTTGAGCGGAAAGAACCGGTATCCCTCCGGCACAACCTCCCGCGGCCCCGCCCCCTCCAGGGGGCCTTTCAAAAGCCGGCAGTCCTTCACGCGCAGCTGCCGGGTGAGATGCTCTTTGAAGGTCTCAAAGGCCTCCTCCTCACTGAAGGTCTTGGTGCTGTCCCGGGTCAGATCATAAAGATTGAAGATCCGCTCCGCCTCGGCCTCCAGCCCCTTGCGCTCCGCAGTCATCGCCTCCCGCGTCCGGATGATCTGAAGATACCCCGCCTTGACCTTCAGCACATCCTCATCGGCCCTCTGCTCGAACTCGAGGACCGCCGCCTTCGCGAAATAGACCACAACAAGAACAAATCCGACAATGAGGACCAGCATGACATAAAAGGTCATGACGCGCCTCCCCGGCCCCGGGCCGCACACACGCGGTTGCGTCCTTTTCGCTTGGCCTCGTAGAGCGCCTCGTCCGCTTTCTGGACCAGGTCCTCGCGGGTCCGGGCATCCTCGGGAAATCCCGCGACCCCCACAGAGATCGTGATATGGGTCTTTTCCCGACGGAGAAGGATATCCGAAGCATCGACCATCTCGACAAGGTCCCGGGCCCGCGCGATGGCCTCCTCTTTCCCGCACCCCGGCAAAAGGGCGCAGAACTCCTCCCCGCCATAACGGCAGACCAGGTCCCCCGGTGCGCTGAAGGCCTTCTGCAGGACGCCGGCGACATGCTTGAGCACCAGATCCCCGGCCGTATGCCCGTACTCGTCGTTATATTTCTT
>JAAYZZ010000064.1 GCA_012514595.1 Elusimicrobiota bacterium | reverse complement strand
CCCGGATATTCCGCCTCTGTTCAGACGTTAGGAAAGGGCAGGCCTCTTGAGAATATTTACGGTTTTATTTACCGGTACCGTCTCGGCGAGCCTTTGGTCAAGGGCCAGGGCCTGGCCATGGCCCTTCCGACGGTTGACATCCAGATGTCTGCGCTGAAGGAGACGGAACTGAGCGTTGGGAAGGAGCGTTATTCTGCGATGCTTCTGAAGAGCGTTCCGGACAAGTATTCCATCTGGTTTGATCAGGGACCGAAGAGGCTTCCGCTCAGGATCGCAGGGGCGATCGGCCTGGCGAACACGGTGATGACCATGGTGGGGGTAGAGGAGAAATAGGAAGCAAAGTCACAGGGAGATCAAGACGGGAAGAAGAACGGATCTATATCAGAACATGGTTTTCTGTGACGTGTGCCCTTGTGACATGTGACTTTTAGGATTCATATGGCTTTTCCAGACAAACACGGACATTTCGGCGACTTTGGCGGGCGGTTCGTGCCCGAGACCTTGATGACCCTTCTGGTGGACCTTGAGAAGGAGTATCGTCGGGCCATGAAGGATCCCTCTTTCCGGAAGGAATTCCGTTTTTATCTTTCGAACTTTGCGGGACGTCCGACGGCTCTTTATCATGCCGAGCGCCTCAGCGCGCGCCTGAAGACCCTCAAGGTCTATCTCAAGCGCGAGGACCTTCTCCATACCGGTGCCCACAAGATCAATAACACTTTGGGGCAGATCATCCTCGCCCGTCGCATGAAAAAGACGCGGATCATCGCCGAGACCGGGGCTGGCCAGCACGGGGTTGCGACCGCGACGGTCTGCGCGCTCTTTGGCCTCAAGTGTGTGGTCTACATGGGGGCCGAGGACGTGGAGCGTCAGGCCTTGAACGTGGTGCGGATGCGTCTCATGGGCGCCGAGGTCATCCCGGTCCAGAGCGGGTCCCGGACCCTTAAGGATGCGATGAACGAGGCCATTCGCGACTGGGTCACAAATGTCGAGAATACTTTCTATATCATAGGGTCTGTTGCGGGCCCGCACCCGTATCCTCTCATGGTCCGCGAGTTCCAGTCCGTCATTGGGGAAGAGGCCCGACGGCAATTCTTGAAGAAGGAAAAGAGGCTTCCCGATTATCTTTTGGCGTGTGTGGGCGGCGGGTCTAATGCGATGGGGCTTTTTCATGCCTTCTATGGGGACAAGAAGGTGAAGATGGTCGGGGTCGAGGCGGCCGGGCACGGTCTTTCGACAAAGGCCCATTCTGCCGCGATCGCCAGGGGATGCCCCGGCGTTCTTCACGGGAGCAAAAGTGCGCTTCTCCAGGATGACGACGGACAGGTCCTGATCGCCCATTCGGTCGCGGCGGGTCTGGACTATCCGGGCGTGGGGCCGGAACATTATTTTTATAGCAAGACCGGACGGGCCGAGTATGTCGCTGTCGACGATCAGGGGGCCATTGAAGGGGTCAGGATCTTGTCGGCCACCGAAGGGATCATTCCGGCGCTTGAGTCCGCGCATGCGATCGCGTATCTGCCGAAACTTGCGCGGCGTGTGAAGGGAAAAAAGACCGTGATCCTGTGTCTTTCTGGACGAGGGGACAAGGACATGGGGACGATCAAGGAATTCATATAAGACGCTGGTCATTGGGCACTGGCCACGGGAAGACCCTTCTAGTGCCAAGAGCCCTAAAGAGTTTTATGAACAGAATAGATCTCAAATTCAAACAGCTCCGTGCCGCTCAAGAGAAGGCCTTCATCGCCTTCATCACTGCGGGAGACCCGAGCCTTCAGGTCACAGAGGAGCTGGCGCTCTCCCTGGAGAAGTCCGGGGTCGATATCCTCGAGCTCGGGGTCCCGTTCTCGGATCCGCTTGCGGATGGCCCCGTGATCCAGGCCGCCTCATTCCGGGCGCTTCAGAAGGGCGTTACGCTTCGCAAGATCCTCGCCTTGGTCCAAAAGATCCGTCGGAGATCCCAGATCCCTATTGCCTTCATGACATACTACAATCCGGTCTTTCACTATGGAGAGGGAAGGTTCATCCGTGACGCGAAGGCATCGGGGGTGGACGGCCTCATTATCCCGGATCTCCCGGCGGAGGAGGCCGGGAATCTGCGGGCCCTTGCAAAGAAGGCGGGGATCTCTCTGGTCTTTTTTCTGGCCCCGACGACGGCGAGGCAAAGGGTCCCGGGGATCGTGAAGGCTGCGACAGGGTTTGTTTATTTTGTTTCCGTTGCCGGTGTGACAGGCGCCAAGAAGGCGGTCCCCTCTTTGATCGCCCGGAAGTTGCGGTCCGCTCGGAGACTTGCGAAGGCCCCTGTCTGTGTCGGGTTCGGGGTCTCCACTCCGGAGCAGGTGAAGGCCTTGGGGCAGGTCGCCGACGGGGTGATCGTGGGGAGCGCCATCGTCAAGGAGATCGCACACAACGCCGGATCGCCGGATCTAGTCGATCGGGTCTGCCGGTTCGTAAGAAAATTGTCCGCGGCCCTTTGAGCGAGAACCCATCAGGATGTATCAGAAAACAGTCCTTCCCAACAAATTGCGCGTTATCTCCAATCACCTCAAGGACCGGGAGAGTGCGGCCATCGGGATATGGGTCGGGGTCGGCGGACGGTTCGAGTGCGACGGGATACGCGGGGCCGCCCATTTTCTCGAGCATCTTCTTTTTCGCGGAAGTCTCCGTTATTCCTGCAATGAGATCAAGGGGACGATCGAGGGGGTCGGCGGGTCCGTGAACGCCTTTACGGGCGAGGAGCAGACCTGCTATTTCGCCAAGGTCCCGGCCAAACATTTCGAGACCACGCTGGACATCCTCTCCGACATGGTGTTCTTTCCGCTCCTTCAGAAGAACGATATGGAGCGCGAGAGGACGATCATCCTGGAGGAGATCAAGATGTACCGGGACCGTCCCCAGTACTATGTCCTTGAACTTCTCGATGGGCTGGTCTGGCCCGATCATCCCTTGGGGAAACCTCTCGCCGGAACGCGCGAGACCGTCGGCGGCATGACCCAGGAGGGGCTGCGGGCCTTTCATCAGGCGCATTATTCCCCCGACAATGTTGTTGTGTCGGTGTGCGGGAATTTCTCGCACGATCAGGTCGTGCGGATCCTGCATGACAAGCTTGAGAATTTCTCGAGCACGCCTGCGAGCCCTTTTGTTCCTTTCAATGGCGAGCAGCGTTCCTTCCGCACGAATCTCTTCCGGAAAAAGACGGAGCAAATGCATGTTGCCCTTGGGTTCCCGAGTCTGCCGGCCGATCATCCGGATGTTTATGCCCAGGCGATCCTGAGCGTCCTTCTGGGCGGGAACATGTCCAGTCGCCTTTTTGATGAGCTTCGCGAGAAAAGAGGATTGGCCTACTCGGTCTATTCCACGACCAAGGCCTATCAGGATACGGGTCTGTTCATGATCAAGGCCGGGGTCGATAATGCGAAGGTCGTAGAGGCGGTCGACCTGATCCTCAAACTTGTGCGGCAGATGAAGCGAGGGACGGTCCGTGAGACCGAGTTCGTCCGGGCACGGGAATATTTTCTGGGACAGTTCCTTCTGGCCTTGGAAGACACGATGGAGCATATGATGTGGGTTGGGGAGTCCCTGATCGAGCGCGACCGCATCCGGACCCTGGGGGAGGTCGTGTATCGGGTCAACAGCCTGACACCCGAAGATATCCGTCGGGTGGCGGGAGACATCTTCAAGGAAAAACGGCTCAATCTGGCGCTGGTGGGGGACCTG
>JAAYZZ010000063.1 GCA_012514595.1 Elusimicrobiota bacterium | reverse complement strand
TGCCCAGTGCCTTTCCTAAACTTCCGCCAACTCCAGTTTCTTCTTCGCGACTTTCCCGATCCCGACGGCATTAGCCATCTGGTCGCCCAGATAGATCCGGATGATCCGGATGTTCTCCTGGCACTCGGGGATCTTCACCTTCTCGAACAGATTGACCCTCTGGGTCGTGACGCGCAATTCCTTCTCCAGACGCGCGATCCCTTCCTGGAGGACCTCGATCTCGGCCACGAGTCCCAGATAGCCCCTGAGCTTGTCGACCGCGCGGTCCACCCACAGGGGCGTGGAGAAAAGATCATACGCCGCCTCTGGAAAAACAACGGCCCCGAAAACAGGGACCTCTGTCCCCGCGATGTTCGTATGCGACACCGTGACCTTCCGGGGAATGATCCAGGTCGACACATCCACGCCTCCCTCTCCCAGGACCCCGATCCAGTGCTGCACGGCCTGTTCGGCCGCGGCCCGCTCTTTTTCCTTGAAGGCATATTGCTGGCGCGCCTCGCGGATCTTGAGCTGGAGTTGCTGCTTCTTGAGCTGCAGCGTCGGAAGATAATGCTGGAACTGCCGCAACGCATCGCGCTGCCGCTTGAGCTCGCCTTTTGTCAGCTTGATCTTGCTCATTCCTGAAAACTTTCACGGGGCAGCCGTCAGCAGACAACCGGCAGCAGAATCCGACCTCCGCTGTCTCCTGCCTGCTCTCTGCGGCCCCTCATTTCTTCTCTTTCTCCCCAGGCCAGAACTGGTCGACCAGCGCCTGTTTCATCCCGACCTCGGAGACTGTGAAACAGTCGGCTAAAATCTCCCAGCCCAGATCGAGCGCCCGCTCGAGAGGAATATTCACGGACAGGTCCATCATCTCCTTTTCGAACCGCGCGCCATACTTGAGCAGTTTCTCGTCCCACGCGCTCATATGAAAACCCATCGAGCGCTTCTCGAGCGTCTCCCGGTACTCGGCAAACAGCTGGATCATGCGGTCCATGATGGCTCGATGATCAGCGCGCGTATCCCCATTCACCTGCTGCTTCAGGCGCGAAAGGGATCCGAACGGCTCAATACGTCCGCCCTTCAGATAAAACTGCCCCTCCGTGATGTAGCCCGTATTATCCGGAACGGGATGCGTGACATCATCCCCTGGCATGGTCGTGACCGCCAGGACCGTGATGGACCCCGCGCCCTTGAAGTCGACCGCCTTCTCATAACGCGCGGCGAGCTGACTGTAGAGATCCCCCGGATACCCGCGGTTCGAGGGGATCTGCTCCATGGTGATCGCGATCTCCTTCATGGCATCCGCGAAGTTCGTCATGTCCGTCAGAAGCACGAGGACCCGCTCGCCCTTGAGGGCGAACTGCTCGGCCACGGCGAGCGCCATGTCCGGGACCAGAAGCCCCTCGACCGTCGGGTCAGAGGCCGTATGGATGAACATGATGGAACGGGCCAAGGCCCCCTCATGCTCAAGGGTCTCGCGGAAGAAAAGATAGTCGTCATACTTGAGCCCGATGCCGCCCAGGACGATCAGGTCGACCTCGGCCTGCATCGCGATGCGCGCCAAAAGAGGATTGTAGGGCTCCCCCGCGATCGAAAAGATCGGGAGTTTCTGCGACTCGACGAGCGTATTAAAAATGTCGATCATCGGGATCCCGGTGCGGACCATGGTCTTGGGGACCACACGACGCGCCGGATTCACGGAAGGTCCCCCGATCGGGATCATCCCGTCACGCAAAACAGGGCCATTATCACGCGGCTCTCCGCTCCCGGTAAAGACGCGGCCCTTGAGCCCGTCGGAGAAAGGGACCTGCATGGGGCGGTTGAGGAACCTCACCCGGGCATCCGTCGTGATGCCGCGGCTTCCGGCGAGGACCTGGAGCGAAACACGTTTTCCGTCGATCCGGATGACCTGGGCAAGAGAAAGCCCCTGGGGAGAGCGGACCTCGGCCAGCTCCCGGTAGCCGACCCCTTCGGCCTCGACGGTGATAACGTCCCCTGCGATACGTGTGATCTCGGTATAGATCTTCATGATGACCCTTTGTTAAACAATGCGTTGACGGATCTCGCCCTCTGTCCGGCGGAACTCATCCGACCCGAAGGCCTGGGAATTCCAGTTGATGAAACTCCTCCTGAGCTCCTGGAAGAACTGACGCGCCTCTTCCTTGGTCTTGAAAGAAAAGACATGGTCCATGACCTTTTCAACAACATCAAAAACATGGACCTGTCGGTCGGCGGAGGTGGCCTCATCTGTCTTGTCAAAGGCGTTCTGCTGGAGATAAACCCCGTCGAAGAACTCGCCCTTGAGATATTCCACAAAATCCGCCATCGTGGTCCCCTCTTCCCCGACCACCTTCATCATCTGCCCGACCTCCGCAGACCGCCTGAGGATCCGGCGAGATTTCTCCACATTCTCGGCATCCACAAATGTCGGATACTTGCTCCAGCTCTCCAGAGGATCGATCGCCGGATACCGGCGGGCATTGGCCCGCGCCCGTGACAATCCGTGAAAGGCCCCGACGACCTTGAGCGTCGCCTGGGTGACAGGCTCCTCGAAGTTGCCGCCCGCCGGGGATACAGACCCTCCGATCGTGACGGATCCCGTCGATCCGTCGTAAAGCTTGACCAGGCCCGCGCGCTCGTAAAAAGAGGCGATGCGGGACTCGAGATACGCCGGGAAGGCCTCTTCGCCCGGGATCTCCTCAAGCCGCCCCGACATCTCGCGCATGGCCTGTGCCCAGCGGGATGTCGAATCCGCCAACAGAAGAACATTCAGCCCCATCTGCCGGTAGTATTCCGCCAGCGTGACAGCGGTGTAGACCGAAGATTCGCGCGCCGCGACGGGCATCGAAGATGTATTACAGATGATAATGGTCCGGTCCATGAGGGTCCGGCCTGTCCTGGGATCGGACAGATGCGGGAATTCCGTGAGGACCTCCACGACCTCCCCCGCGCGCTCCCCGCAGGCCGCCACGATCACCACATCCACATCCGCGTGCCGCGAAAGAAGATGCTGGAGGACCGTCTTGCCAGCCCCAAAGGGGCCGGGCGTACAGAAGGTCCCCCCAACAGCGACGGGAACAAGCGTGTCGATGATCCGGATCTTGGTCACAAGCGGTTTCGACGGCTTCATCTTCTGGGCATAGGCCCTGATCGGAAGTTTGACCGGCCAGTTCTGAACCAGCGTGACCGCGATCGTCTCACCCGCCTCATTCGTGAGTTCCGCGACCCGGTCCTTGAGCGCGACCTCGCTCTTGGAAACGATCTCGGAGACCTCCCACTCACCCTCAAGTCCAAAAGGCACCATGATCGCGTGCGAAAACATCCTCTCCGGAACCGTTCCCAGTTTCGCGCCGGCCCGGACCTTGTCGCCCTTTCTCTTGATCGGCGTGAACTCCCAACGCGAATCCGGATCCAGGGCCGAAAGATAGGCCCCGCGCTTCAGGAAGAACCCGTGCGCCTGCGCCAGATCCTCAAGAGGATTCTGAAGCCCGTCGAAAACCTGCCCCAGAAGACCGGGCCCCAGCGCGACGCTCAAAAGCTCATTGCTGAATTCGACCGTGTCCCCGATCCGTACCCCGAGAGTGTCCTCAAAGACCTGCAGGTCCGCGGTACGGCCCTTCACGCGGATGACCTCGGCCTTGAGCCGGTCTCCTCCGGAGACAACATAGGCCACCTCGTTCTGCATGACCTGGTCCTCAAAAGAAACGGCCACCATGTTGCCGTTCACGCCCGAGACGACCCCTTTTCTCTGTATGCCCACGCTTCCTCTCCTTGTTATTGATCCCCGATCCCGGCGAGGGTCTTGTGCATCGCCTCGCCCGTGACGATCCCTTCCCAGATCCCGGCTCCCGAGGAAGACCGGAAATATTCCAACCGCTCCAGCAATTTGAGCTTCAATCCATAAACGATCAGGGCCCCGGCATCGAACATATGGCCCGTCCCGATATGATCGACGACGCCCCACAGGCGTTTCACAAGAAGCCGCTCCGCGGCCAGGGGGTCCTCCTCGCGGACGACCTGGGCCGCGATCTCGACCGCCTCGGCATCATAATCCCCGTCGGTCCTGATATCGTCCTCCGAATCACGGCCCAGACGCGAGGCCCTCACCACGACCAGGGCATTGCGAAGACTCTTGTCAAAACGGAACCAGTCCGCAGCCACAGAACAACACGAGACGGTCTCATCACCGGCGAGGACCGCCCGCAGGGCCCCCATCTCTTCTGCGGCCAGATGATCCGCACACAGCGCGAGGAATCCCTCGACGCTCAAGGAGGGTTTCTGATCGAACTGCAAATAGGGAAGGCTCGAAACAAGATAATAGTACGCCCGCGACATGACCGGTTATCCTTTCAGGAGCGCCGCCACCTCTTCGCTCACGAATCCCGAAAGATACTGCGCGAGCGCTTCATCCGTAAAATCAAAAGACGACTTTCCGCCGTCAAAACTCACCATGAACCCGCGCGCCACATCGCCCCGAGAGCGGAACACGACGGGCTTGCGGAGCTCCCCCTGCAGACGGCTTACAAGACCTTCCTGGAGGGTCTTCACATCCGAGGGCGAGAACGCGACCTGGGCCTCGGCGCCTCCGGCGACCGCCCCGGTCACGGCCTTCTCGATCAACCCCTTCATCATCTCGGGCGTCAAAGCGGTCTGCGTCTCACGCAGAAGGATCTTGCGCGACAAGGCCTCGATCTCCTGACGGAGCGAGCGAAGAAGATTCGCCCCCGCCTGGGCGAGCGCGGCCCGTGTCGCCGCATCCGTCTGTTTGGCCTTCTCGTCGGCCTCCCGGATGATGGCGGCCGCCCTGGTCTCGGCGTCTTTCACGATCCCCCTGGCCTTGTCCCGGGCCTCGGCCTCGATCGCCTGCGCCTTCTTCTCGGCCTCGCCGATCCCCTCGGTCTTGATCTTGTTGATGAGTTCCTGAACGCTCTGTGACATGATACAGCCTCCGTTAAAAAATGTTCAGGCCAGGGCCTGTTCGATCTCCCGCACGATCGCCTCTGCGGCCGCGCGCGGGTCTGCGGACTGCACGATAGGTCTTCCGACGACAAGAAAGCTCGCACCGCTCCGGATCGCCGAGAGCGGCGTCTCCACCCTCTTCTGGTCCCCCGCATCTCCCCCGGCAGGACGGATCCCGGGAGTCACGACCACAAAATCCTTCCCCAATTCCCGACGGAGCATCCCGGCCTCTTTCGCAGAGGCCACGACCCCGTCCAGGCCGGAGGCCTTGGCAAGCCTAGCCCGCTCCAGAACGGCCTCAGCCGTATTGGCCGTGGTCGCATCACTCGTCAGGACCGTCACGCCCACCACCAGGGGCCGTGCGACCTTGAACGCCTCGGCGGTCCTGCGGGCCGATTCGGCGGCGGCCTTCATCATCTCGAGGCCTCCCTGCGTATGGATCGTGGTCATGAAAAGCGGGGCAAAGACCCCTGCCTTCTTTCCGTCGGGATCAAGCGCATCATACGGGGCCACGCCCAGCCCCACGGCCGAGGCCACGGCATTGGCCACCGTGTTGGGGATATCGTGAAATTTCAGATCTAAAAAGACCTTCTTGCCCTGCGCGGCGAGATATCGGACCACGAAAGGACCGTAGGCCACGAACTGCTGATATCCGACCTTGTAGGTCGTGACCGTCTCTCCCATCGCATCGACGAGTTTTCTCGCCTCATCGAACGTGGGGACATCGAGCGCGACGATGAGTCTATCTTGTGCCTTGTGCCCTGTGCCTTGTGCCATCGCTCACCTTTCCAAACTCCCGATCAGTTCCCGGATATCCGTCATCCTGTTCTCTTTCATGTATGCCTTGATCCCGCTGAGCACATCCAGCGGCGTGCGGGGATTGACGAAATTATAGGTCCCGACCGCCACCATCGTCGCGCCCGCGATCAGAAACTCGAGGGCATCCTCCGCGGAAGTGATCCCGCCCATCCCGATCACGGGGATCTTCACCCTGGACGCGGTCTGGCAGACCATGCGGACCGCGATCGGGCGGATCGCCGGACCCAGAGCCCACCCGTAAAATTTCCGATGCGCGATCGGCGCTTTTTGATATCAATCGCCATCGCACTAAAAGTGTTCACAAGGCTCACCGCATCCGCGCCCGCGCCTTCTGCGGCTGCGGCGATCTCGGTGATGTCCGTGACATTCGGAGAGAGTTTCGCGATCACCGGCATGTCCGCGACCGCCTTCACACGCCGGATGACGCTCCCGGTCGCCTCCGCGTCTTGAGCGATCAGGACCTTCTTCTGAAGATTGGGACACGAAAGATTGAGCTCGACGGCCGCAAGCCCCTGGGCCGCATTCAGCTTTTCGACCATGATCACAAAATCATCGTCACTATGGGCCGAGATGCTCACGATCACAGGCACGCCGACCTTCTTCAGGGGAGGAAGGTTCTTCTCGATAAAGACATCGATCCCCGGATTCTCGATCCCGATGGCGTTGATCATCCCCGCCGGGGTCTCGCAGATCCTCCTCGGGGGATTTCCGATCTGGGCCTTCAAGGTCACGGTCTTGGGCACGATCGCGCCCAGACCCCGCACCTCCGGAAACCCGTAGAACTCCTCGGAATGGCCGAATGTGCCCGAGGCCACGGTCACGGGATTGGGAAAAAGGCTATTGCCTATCTTGACCTTCAGATCCATACTCTTCCACTCACTTGCCCAAGACCAGTTTCATCCCCAGAAGAATAATGAGAACTCCGAACATCTTCTTCAATAACGGGGCCGGGAGAACATGTGCCCATCGCGCCCCCAAAAATCCGCCCACCGCGATCCCAACGGTCATGGCGACCGCCACCGGGATGTTGATATGCCCGGCCTTGTAATAGGTCCACGCCGCCAGCCAGAAAGCCGGCAGGATAAAGGCGAACAGCGTCGTTCCCTGGGCCATATGCTGGGAGAACCCAAACCCCCAAACCAGGACAGGGACCATGATACTACCTCCTCCAATCCCGAACAGGCCGCCGAAAATCCCTCCCATCAGGCCGATGAGGATATAACAGAAGATAGTCATATATTACACTCTTTGAGATCTCTAAAGTCTCTGACGTATCTGACGTCGCTAACGTCTTTCCTGCGAGGCTCCGTTGTGCCGCCCTGTGCTCATCGTTTTTCAGACCTCAGTGACATCAGAGACCTTAGGAACCTTGAAGACATCTAAAATATCAATTCGTCCAGCCCGAACACCGGCCCGTCATGACACACCGTCTGGTAGCCTCTTGTCGTCGGGATCGAACACCCCAGACACGCCCCCAGGCCGCACGCCATCACTTCCTCCATCGACGCCTCGCCCCCGATCCCTTTCTCCCGGGCGAACTTTTGCACGGCCGCCATCATGGGCTTGGGGCCACAAGTATAAACTCGTGTCATCGGAGAGATCCGGATCTTATGGAAAAGCGCCGAGACACGGCCCTGGACTCCGACGGAACCGTCCTCTGTGGCCGCAAAACATTTCACGCCGTTCTTTTTGAAAGCGGCCAGCGAGAACGTGTGGGCCTTCGTGCGGCCCCCGTAAAGAAGGACCTTCTCCGCCGGATGCTTCTTGAGCCCATCCGAGAACATCATGAAGGGGGCCACCCCGACCCCCCCGGCCACAAGAACGATCTGTTTGACGTTCTGGGCGGGCATCGTGAAAGGCCGTCCGAGCGGCCCCAGGACGTCGAGGATCTCGCCCTTCTTCCGCGAAGCCAGAATGCGGGTCCCCTTGCCGACCGGTTCATAAAAGATCTCGATACAGCCTTTCTGGGCCCGGAAGACGCTGAAGGGCCGACGAAAGAGCGGCTCAAGGCCATCGTTCACCTTGATCTGAACGAACTGGCCGGGCCTGACGGCCCGAGCCAACAGCGGGGCCTTTAAGACCAAATGATAATATGTCTTATTGAGAGGACCGTGCGAGACGATCCGGGTAGCATGCTGGACTGTCTTCATAGGATGCGGCCATTATAAAGAACCCAGGATCTTTTTCAATAGCCGTTTTGCCTGCCCCACGGTCTTGGCATTGAGAAGGCCGGGGACCTTCCAGCCCCCTAAATTGATGACCGGCCGTCCATAGACTTTGGCATAGCAGATCTCTGACTCGGTCCCGTAGCTTCCGGGAAGCGCGATTACGACATCGGCCGAGGCCGCCACGATCACATTCCGCGAAAACCCGATCGTGGTGGGAAGCGCGATATCCACGAACTCATTGGCATCCGCCTTGGACTTTCCCGGAAGGATCCCGATCGTGAGACCCCCTGCGGCCTTGGCGCCCCGGCAGGCCTCACGCATCAGCCCTTGAAGACCGCCGCAGACCAGAACGCAACCCGATTCGGCTACCATCTTCCCCACCGCGTAGGCCAGCTTGGCCGTGCGGGGGGTCGCGTCGTGGGAACCGATGACGGAGACTGTAACTTGCTGTGAACGCATACTTCAAAAGGTACTAGCCACTAGACACGAGGCACTAGAAAACAAATGACTCCCTGACATCTTCTTCTAGTGGCTAGTGTCCAGCGCCTAGTGCCCATATTTACTCTTGATAAACCACTTTCCCGCCGCAAACTGTCGTCACCACCCTCCCCTTCAGCTTTCGCCCGAGGAACGGCGTGTTCTTGGACTTCGAGGCCGTATCCTCGCGGGTCACGGTCCATTCTTTGTTCAGGTCGACGATCGTGATATCCGCATCCTTGCCGACCGCGATCTCGCCTTTCTGGGAAAGCCCCATCAGTCTCGCCGGAGATGTGGACATCTTCTCCACGACCCGCGGAAGGTCCAGGACCTTGGCGGGGACAAGATCGGTCAAAACGATCCCCAGGGAGGTCTCCAGACCGATCAGCCCCGGAGGGGCCACCGCGAACTCAACCTCCTTGTCCTCACGGGTGTGAGGAGCGTGATCGGTGGCGATGCAGTCCACGGTCCCGTCCCTGAGTCCTTCGTGGAGCGCCATGACATCTTCTGCCCGACGAAGGGGGGGATTGACCTTCGTGGCCGTATCAAACGTTTTCACCACATCCTCTGTAAGCGTGAAGTGATGAGGGGTCGCCTCGCAGGTCACCGCGATCCCCTCGGCCTTGGCCCGGCGGATGAGGTCGATCGAACGCGCCGCGCTCACATGCATGAAGTGAACCCGCGTTCCCAGGTAACGCGACAGCTCGATATCGCGCGCAATGATAATGGTCTCGGCCACGACGGGATCTCCAGCGAGACCCAGGAGCGTGGAGGTCGCCCCCTCGTTCATGACCCCCTTGGCCGAGAGCGTCTCGTCCTCGCAATGTTGCATGACAAGAAGACCCGCCATCTTGGCGTACTCGAGCGCCCGGCGCATGACCCCGGCATTCATGACCGCGCGTCCGTCGTCGGAAACCCCCAGACACCCCGCACGCTTCAGGTCCATCATCTCGGTCAGCTGGGCCCCTTCACGGCCCAAGGTGATGGCCCCGACAGGATAGACATTGACCAGACCGACCTTGCGGGCCTGGTCCAGGATATACTGAACGACCTGGGCGGTGTCGATCGTGGGGGTCGTGTTCGGCATGCAGAAGATCGATGTAAAGCCCCCCTTGACCGCCGCGCGCGACCCTGTCTCGATCGTCTCTTTGTCCTCGCGCCCGGGCTCTCTTAAGTGCACATGAAGATCAATAAGCCCGGGAAAAACCTTTTTACCCCTGGCATCAATGACCGGGCATCCGTCCCGACGGATCGAAGGCGCGATCTCCCCGATCTTCCCGTTATCGATCCAGATATCCTGGGCCTTTTCCCAAGGACCCTGGGCGTTGACGATCTCTGCGTTCTTGATCAGAAGTCCCATGGTCATCTCCTCGAATAATGCCTCAAAGAATCAAACACCCTCCAGCGGATCCGACCCCGATCCTGAAGAAGCCCCCGAAACGGGATCAGGCAACGGATCCAGCCTTTTGCGTTTTGCGCGCAGAAAGACGATCTGACCAATGGCGATCAGGATCAGGACCGCGCCAAGCCCGAAAATGATCCTTTCCACCCAGCCCGATCCGACCTCGAGAACGGCCAGCGAGGGATCCTGCGGCGACACAAAGACCGCGACATTCTTTCCCACCGGGTATTTCTCGACAGTCCCCATCACCCAGGACCTTTGGCTTGCAGAAAAACGCGCCCGGCGCACACGATCTCCTGTCCGGCGGACCCCGTTGTGATCATAAACATACTTCACCTCGGCATGGTACGACCTGTCCCCGTCGGAATCCCGACCTTCGACCACGCGCGATGAGATCACCTCCCCCATCACCAGCGGCCACGCCCGCGTCTCTTCAGCCGCGCGCCACATAAAACCCCCGATAAGGACCAAGAGCGACCCCGCGACCATAAATGGCCAGAACACCACATGGCGTCGACCGTAAGAAACCCGATGGGAGATCTTTGTTGTTCTCATACCTTTGCCTTTCTGCCCAGGAGAAGGTACAGGACCGCCATGCGGACCGCGATCCCGTTGGTGACCTGGTCCAAAATGACCGACTGCGGACCATCCGCGACCTCGGCCGCGATCTCGACCCCTCTGTTCGTCGGCCCCGGATGCATGACAATCGCATTCGGCTTGGCGTAGCGCAACCGGTCGGGGGTGATGCAGAATTCCCGGACATACTCGCTCACCGTCGGGAGATACGCCTCCTGCTGCCGCTCCTTCTGCATACGGAGCGCCATGACCACATCCGCGTCCTTGAGCGCCTCTGCGATGCGCGTCGTGACCTGGACGCCCATGGCCTCGATCCCCATCGGAATGAGCGTGCCGGGTCCGCACACGACCACATGCGCCCCCATCCGGGTCAGGCCCGCGATGTTGGACCGCGCCACCCGCGAGTGAAGGATGTCCCCGACGATCGCGACCTTGATCCCTTCCAGCTTTCCGATCCGCTCATTCATCGTAAAAATATCCAAAAGCCCCTGGGTCGGATGCGAACGGCAACCGTCCCCGGCGTTGACGACCGCCATCTGCGTACCGTTCGCGATGATCTGCGGGGCCCCGGAGGCCGAGTGCCGGACGACGACCAGGTCCACGTTCATGGCCTGGATATTGAGCGCGGTATCGAGAAGCGTCTCGCCTTTGACAAGGGAACTTGCGGCCGCCTGAATGCTCAAGGTGTCGGCGGAAAGCCTCTTGGCCGCCAGCTCAAAGGACATACGGGTCCGCGTGGAAGGCTCGGCAAAGAGAAGCGCCACGGTCTTTCCCCGCAGGGCCGGGACCTTCTTGACCTCGCGCTGGGAGACCTCCTTGAAAGACTTGGCGGTCTCGAGGATCAGCGCGATATCATCCCGTGACATCTCCTGAAGATCCAGCAGATGTTTGTGTGTCCACTTAGGCATGGTCCGCCTCCTGGAGGAAAACCCCGTCCTCCCCGCTATCCGCCTCGCGCAGGGTCACCTTCACCTTCTGGCTCTGCGAGGTCGGGATGTTCTTTCCGACGAAATCAGCACGGATGGGAAGTTCCCGATGCCCCCGGTCCACAAGCGCGGCCAGCTGGATGACCGCGGGGCGTCCCAGATCGACCAGGGCCGCGAGCGCGGCCCGGATCGTTCGTCCGGTATAGAGAACGTCATCGACCAGCACGATGGTCTTATCGGTGATGTCGAAATCGATCAGGGTCTCGCGCACCACAGGCTGACGGGTCGCCACGGCCAGATCATCCCGGTAAAGATTGATATCGAGGATCCCGCAGGGCACATCCGCCCCCTCGATCTCCCGGATCGCCTTGTGGATACGCTCGGCGAGGATGGCGCCACGGGTTCGGATCCCCACGATACAGACATCCTCGACCCCCTTGTTCCTCTCGAGGATCTCGTGCGCGATGCGGGTCACCGCCCGGCGGACCTGGTCGCTGTCCATGACCTTTGTCATATGTGTCTCTCCTGATCTTTCCAATAAAAAAGCCCCTGGTCCCGCACCACGGGTCCAGAGGCTGGTATTGCTCCAAATCTCTGCTCTCGCATATCTTTTGTCCTTCACGACCTCTCAGGGCCGCATTAAAGGTATTACGCTCAACATGTATCGCGTAACAAGCTGGTTAAATGTAACATCCGTTGACCGATCTGTCAAGCACGCTCTTCGCCCCCTCCCCCAGGAACCAAAAGAACGAACTCGCCCTTGGGGGCGTGAACAGAAAAGTGCTCTGCCAGAACACTCGCCTTTTCCTGGCGGCACTCCTCGAATTTCTTGGTGATCTCTCTGGTGACCACGATGACCGGGTCCCCCAGGACCTCCTCGATATCCTTGAGCGTCTTGAGCAGCCGGTGGGGAGATTCGTAGAAGATGGCCGTACCCTCCTCAGGCCGGATCGCCGCCAAGGCCTTACGGCGGGCCCCGGATTTGACGGGCAGAAATCCCTTGAATGCGAACCGGTCCGAAGGAAGACCCGAAAGCGTGAGCGCCGCGACCGCGGCACAGGCCCCGGGGACCACCGTAATCGGGATCCCGTTCTCCCTGGCGAGGCGGATCAGGCGGAATCCCGGATCACTGATCCCGGGAGTGCCTGCATCCGAGATCAGGGCCACGCCCTTGCCTTCTCTTAAAATGGCCAGGATCTTGTCCGCCTTGAAACGCTCGTTGTGCTCAAAAAAACTTGTCAGGGGCGCTGTGATCCCGTATTCGCGGCAAAGACCCGCACTGTGTCGCGTATCTTCGGCCGCGATCAGGTCTACAGACTTTAAGACCTCGATCGCCCGCAGCGTGATGTCCTTGAGATTGCCGATGGGAGTGGAGACGATGTACAGCATAGAAGGCCTTTGACGAGGAACAAACGCCCCTTCGCCTATTCGACCGTGACAGACTTGGCCAGATTCCGAGGCTGGTCGACGTCACAGCCGCGGTTGACCGCAATGTGATAGGCCAAAAACTGCAACGGGAGCGCGACGACCAGGGGGGTCAGAAGCATGTTGGTCCTGGGAACGCTGATGACCTCGCTCGCATGCGCGCCGATCGTCTTGTCGCCTTCGGTTGCGATCGCGATGACCTTTCCCCGGCGGGAGATGATCTCCTGCATATTCGAGACCATCTTCTCGTAAATGTCCGACTGAGGCGCGATGCAGACCACCGCGCGGTACTCGTCGATCAGGGCGATCGGCCCGTGCTTCATCTCTCCGGCCGCATACCCTTCCGCCGGGATATAGGAAATCT
>JAAYZZ010000005.1 GCA_012514595.1 Elusimicrobiota bacterium | reverse complement strand
CGATCGCGGGGCGTATCCGGGAGTTGTGGGAGGCGATCGGACAGGAGCGTCTGGGCGAGGTTGTTCGACTATTGCGGATCCTCGAGCCCAAGCTCGAGAAGGCCCGCCGGCACGGGCATCCGACACAGGATATGGAGAAGGCGATCGCACGCGCGAAGCGTGTCTTGCAATAGGAAGGATCAGGAATGCGGAAGGAGGTGGAGAACATGGATGAAAGACGGACGATCCCAAGATGGCGGCTGGACAAGGACGTGAGCGTCTCGATCCCCGGGAGGGACATCCCCCTAAGAGGGCGGACTGTGGACATCAATCTCAAGGGGATGCAGATCGCATTGCCCGTCGAGCTTCCGGACGGCGCAGCCCTCAAGATGGATGTTTCCATCGGGCGGGGTCTCGCGTTCTCTGTTGAGGCGACCGTGCCCTGGAGGCGGCATGAGGGGGGAATGCACTATCATGGCCTGCAGTTCACCCGGCTGAACGATGCGGACAAGGATTCTGTCGGGGATTATGTGCGGGTCCAGTGCGCGGATCAATGGCGCGAGCATTGGTGGGAAGAGGTCGGGCATCCTTCGTATGGTCAGGGCAAGACTGAAGAGTAGGCCGGGGGAGCTTACTCGGGTTCGGCGGTGTTCAGGGTGGCATAGATCCGCATGATCTTGACCAGGAAGGTGGGGTCTTTCTGGAGTTCCTGGATCCGTGGATCGTTGAGGATCTTTTGGATGTCGCGTTTCTCGGCCGCCTCGAGGAAGGCCTTGTCCTCGATCAGGGAGCGGATCCTCTCATCCTCCAGGAGGACCTGGACCGCAGGATCGTCCGCCATGGCCTGGAGGTCCTTGTTCCGGGGCGTGATCTTTTTCTTGTTCTTTGGCAGAACGATGAACGGTTTGATCAGTCCATAGGCGTGCGATCTTTGGGCGTCGTCGTTGATGTCCCCCAGACCGAACTGACCCAGAGGGGCGAGCGCCAGACACGTGATGAGGATGAGGGCGAGCGCCGTGCTCCACGAGAGTTGGATCGCGATCCCGCCGATGCGGCTGAGGAGTGCGGGGGGCGGGGTCTCATCGCTGGGGCGTTTGAAGACCAGACCCAGGAGCCATTTCGTCAAGAATGAGGCGACGACCGCGGCCAGTCCGCTCATGATGAGGTTGCGGCTGGTCGCAAAAGACAGCGCAAAAATAAGATAGGAGACAGTGATCGAGGCCGGCCAGATCAGGGATCGCCAGAAACCTTCGGAAGCTCCCCGCAGCGCCAGAAGGAACAGGATGACGACCGTGACAATGTCAGTATATGTGAGGCTCATCGTGCGCTTTGAGTGATATAGATGAAGTAGATGGTGAAACAGATCAGGAGCGTGACGAATGGGATCACGAGAGCTATTGTGATCGGCCAGGGATAGGCCTGAAGTTTGAAGCGTTTTTTCGCTTCCAGGTCCTGGCGTTTGCGGTATTCCTGAACAGAGATCTTTTGAAGGGGTGCGTTCTTTTTCGCCATCATCCACTCTCTTTGATTGGAATTATACGATTATAAATATTTATTAAAAGAAATTTTTAAGAAATTAGTGAAGCCGGCCTTTTCAGAAAACGTTTTTTATGTTATATTTTATCCAGATCAATCGGGTGGATATTTTTGTAAATATAGGATATTTAATGCCTTTCGTCTCTAATGGGCGTGTGTCTGGAGACGAGATGCCCAAGGGAGAGGACCCCATAAAGACCGCCTGGAGGGGCAAGAACTGAAGGGAGGTTCGGTCCGATCGTAGGTGTGGGTGGGGCGCAAGAAATTCTGAAAAAAGATTGTGTTCAACTAGGCAAAGATTACAATGGTAACAGGTTATGGAAACATGGGCCGATAAAAGAAAGTCCAGACGGTTCAATTGCCTTGTCCCTGTGGATGGCAAGGATGGGGCGGTCTTCGCCACATCCCGCACGGTGGATATCAGTCGTGATGGTATCGGGTTCATTTCGAATCGGTCCGTTCCTCTTCACGAGAAGATCGCGATCGAATTGGCGCTCAAGCCGGATTCCGAGCCGGTCCTTGTGATCGGCGAGGTCAAGTGGGTCCGCAAGATCGCCGATGGGGACCAGTATCGAATCGGGCTCACTTTTTCCGATATCATCGACGGGACCAAGGACGAACTCGATGATTCCCTGAAGCATCGGTTCATCGCGCATTAAGGGCAGGCGAACAGAGCTGGTGAGGATCGTATGGAAAGACGTCTCTTTGAACGCCTAACGGCGCATTTTCCGGTCAAGTTCCGCGACACATCCCTCGATTACGGTCTCGACGTTTTTCTCAAGGACATTTCCGCATCTGGACTCAGGATCTCGACAAGAGAGAGGCTCTTCCTCAACGATTATGTGACCCTCGATGTCAAACTTCCCGACGGACAGGATCCGGTCCCTTTGAGCGGACGGGTCTGTTGGGTCCGGGAGGCGGGGCCCCGTCTTTATGAGGTCGGCCTTCAGTTCCAGAAGGTCAATCTTGTGCGGATGCACCGGATCACGAAGTACGCGATGGCCTTTTCCGGGAACTGATTTCCGCTTAATTTTTTCTTGTCCCTGTCGGCCCCTTCCATTAGAATAACGCCCTGTCTTTTTCAGGAACCCGAGGAAGGTCTTCATGGCAGATCAGGTCCCCTTCTACCGCTTTCTTGACGACGGGAGTTCGTTCATTTCCTCTGAGGCGCTTCGTTCGCGGCTTATTTACGCACCGCTCTGCGGTCCGGACGGGACGGGCCTCAAATCCTCCATCACCCCTTATTTGAGCGGGGACATCAAGATCGATAAAGAACGTTATTTGACGCGGCCGGCCTCGCGGGAGGACCTGCGTTCGCCTGTCCGAGAATTTTTTGTCCGTTTTGCGGATGGCGCCGTCGTGTCTTTCGGCCGGGGCGCGGAGGGAAGGGGCCCGGCCTCTGTCGAGATGGGACCGCTGTGGCACAAGGTTTCGAGGAGCTTTGTGGACAAGGGGGTCGCTCTCGAGGCGCTGACCTTTGTTCCCGTGACGGGGGAGACGGTGGAGCTCACGCGGTTCTCTGTCCGCAACGAGGGAAAGGCCCCGGTCGTCCTGACGGCCACTGTTGCGGTCCCGATCTTCGGGCGGGCGCTCGCCAACAAGCATGATCATGAACATGTGACCGCCCTTTTGAAGCGCACCCGCCAATTGCCCGAGGGGGTCCTGGTGGAGCCGACCATGGTCTTTGATGAGGTGGGACACCGGCTGTGCGGGCAGGTCTATCATGTGTTCGGATGCACGGGGAATGGCGTCCTTCCGGCGGGGACTTTTCCGACGGCGGATGATTTTCTTGGCGAGGGGGGATCCCTCATCGCCCCGGAGGCGGTCCGCGAGGGGCGCCCGCCGCGCGAACTGACCGAGGCCGAGCGCAACGGCCGCGAGGCCATGGGAGCGCTCGCGTTCCGGGAGGTGTCCCTGGCCCCGGGAGAGCGTGCTGTCTTCATCGTTGCGGCGGGGATCGCGGAGAACGCCTCCGCGGCGCTCGCGCAGTTCAGCCGTTTTGCCTCGGAAGAGGCCTTTGAGGAGGCGCTTCAGGCGAACCGGACCTTCTGGAAGGGCAAGACCGAGGCCGTGGTCTTCTCTCATGCGGACCCGGACCTGACCGCGTGGATGAAGTGGGTGTCCCTGCAGCCGGTCCTGCGACGGATCTTCGGATGCTCCTTCCTGCCGGATCACGATTACGGCAAGGGCGGCAAGGGCTGGCGCGATATCTGGCAGGACCTTCTTTCCCTGATCCTCATTGAGCCCAGCGATGTCCGGGAGCATCTTCTGAACAACTTTTCCGGCATCCGCATCGACGGGAGCAATGCCACGATCATCGGGCAGAGGCCCGGCGAGTTCCTCGCGGACCGCAACGCGATCACCCGGGTGTGGATGGACCACGGGGTCTGGCCCTTTGTGACGACCCAGCTTTATATCGACCAGAGCGGAGATGCGGACATCCTCTTTGAGGAGGCCGGGTATTTCCGGGACCCCCAGATGGCCCGCTCGACGAAGAGGGATGCATCGTGGACGTCGGCCGATGGCGAGCGTCTGCGCGACCGTGAGGGCAAGGTCCATCTGGCGACCGTTCTGGAGCACATCCTGGTCCAGAACCTTGTTGCGTTCTTCAACGTGGGGGAGCACAACATCACCCGGCTGGAGAACGCGGACTGGAACGATGGGCTTGATATGGCTTTCCGTCGGGGGGAGAGCGTGGCCTTCATGAGCATTTATGCCGGGAACCTGGCGCGGATTGCGGATCTTATCGAACGCGTCGCCGAACGCAAGGGCCTCAAGACCCTCACGCTCACGCGGGAAGTCCGTGTTCTTCTGGATACGACGACGGGGTCTTCCGTGGATTACGAAGACGCAGCCGCGAAGCGCCAGCGTCTTTTCGAGGAATATTTTTCTGCCGTGCAGCCGGCGCCGAGCGGCGAGCGTGTCGAGATCGCGGTGCCCGATGTCATCGCGGACCTGCGGCGCAAGGCCGCCTGGGCGTTCGGGCATATCCGTCGTCAGGAGGTCGTTTCTCTCGAGAAGGGGAGCGCGCGGTACCGCTGGTTCAACGGTTATTATGACAACGACGGGGAGCGCGTGGAGGGGGAGAGGGACGGTCGGGTCCGCATGACGCTCACGGGGCAGGTGTTCCCTCTCATGAGCGGTCTGACCACTCCGGAAGAGACCCGTGATGTCGTGCATTCCGTCGAGAATTTCTTGTGGGACAAGGAGCTCGGCGGGGTCCGGCTGAATACGGATTTCGGCGTTCGCCATTATCTTTCCCTGGGCCGCGCTTTTGGGTTCGCTTACGGGACCAAGGAGAACGGCGCCGTCTTCAGTCATATGGCGGTCATGTACGCGTACGGGCTTTATGTCCAGGGGTGTCCGGTCGAGGCGCGGGATGTCCTGTTGTCGCTTTACCGGATGAGCACGCATCCGACGCGGGCCCGGATCTATCCGGGGATCCCGGAATATTTTGACGGCCTGGGTCGGGGGATGTACCATTTTCTCACCGGGTCCGCGAGCTGGTTTGTCCTCACGCTTCTGACGCGCGCCTACGGGGTGCGGGGGGTGATGGGAGACCTTCTTCTGGCTCCGCAGCTGGTGGCCGCGGATTTTGATGCGAAGGGCGAGGCCCGGGTGTCCTGCACGTTCGCGGGCCGGCCGATCACGGTCGTGTACCAGAATCCTTCCCGCCGGGAGGCGGGGCAGTACCAGGTCCTTTCCGTCGAGGCGGGAGGGAACGTGATGGATCTCTCGAGGACGCCCGCCGGCGTCCTTTTGGCCCGGAGCGCGATCGAGGGCCTTTCTTCCGGCGAAGAGCTCGTGGTGAGACTGGGGTGAAGGGAGTCGCTTAAGGGCAACGACCCAAAGGAGATCTGATTGCGACACGCGTTTGTCCGGTTATCATGCGTGGTGCTTTTCCTGGCGATCTTCGGATGCGGACGTGTGGACCGCCATTCGGAGACCGTCGAGCTCTGGCACTGGATGACCGACCGGGATGAGACCCTTCAGAAGCTCGCCCGCCAGTACGAACAGGAGACCGGCGTTCGCGTCCATGTCGAGCTTTTCGCCCCTTCCGACGCCTACAGCAACAAGATCATCGCGGCCGCCCAGGCCAATGTCCTTCCTGATATTTTCGGACTTCTGGACAAGAAACCCATCGTCGCCTCTTTTATCAAGGCGGGTTTTGTCGAGGATCTGACCCCGGCCTTTGAGGCCGATGGAGGGGCGTGGCAGGCCGAACTGTTCCCCCCGGCGGTCGATACGAACCGTTTTCTTCCGGGGAATGTGGAGGGGGTCAAGCCCGGGATCTACGGGGTCCCGATCGATCTGACGAACATCCAGCTTGTATTTAACCGCACCCTTCTCAAGAAAGCCGGGATCGCCGAGCCGGCCAAGACCCTGGATGGTTTTCTGGAACAGGTCGCCACGCTCCGGCGGGTCGGGGTCACGCCGTTCGTCTCGGGGTTCGGAGAGATCTGGCTGGTCGACTGTTTCGCTTCCAATTACGCCTTCAATATTCTCGGGGAAGAGAAAGTGATGCGGACCTTCCAGGGCGAGGTCCCTTACACGGATTCCGGCTGGATCGAGGTCTTGCGTGTCTTTGATAGGCTTGCCAGGGCTGGGGCCTTCATGGAAGGGATCGTGACCAAGGGGAACAAGTACGCGGAGCAGGATTTTGCCCTGGAGCGCGCCGCCTTCGCCTTCAACGGGTCCTGGTGCGTCAATGTTTATCATGATATGAATCCAGCGCTGGATTATGGCGTCACCACCCTTCCGGCGGCGGATCCGTTGCTCCCGATGCGGTCCTGGGGCGGGGCGGGGTCCTCTTTCGTGGTGAGCGCCCACGGGCCGAACAAAGAGAAGGCCATCGCGTTCCTGCATTGGATCACCCGTCGGGATCAGCAGATCGTTCTGACGCATGAGACCTATAATCTTCCGTCGAACCGTGAGGCGGTCGTGGCGTTGCCCGAGGTCCTGGGAGGATTTTTGAGGACGATGGCGCATACGACGCACCCTATGATCTGGTCGCACAGCGAGGACCCTGTCGTGGTCGAGGCCCTTGACAAGGGGATCCAGGCCATCATCATCGGTGATGCGACCCCCGAGGAGATCGCCGCGAGGGTGCAGAAAGTGAAGGAGCAGCAGTTGAGAAAATTGCGGAGACCGGGAGGGTTTTGATGGCGTTTCTTCCCGCGAACAGAGCCATGGCCGTTCGGCCCGCGGATGCGGCGAGGAACTTTTTCTTTGTTCTTCCGGCGCTTGTCATTTTCGCGGTCTTCTATATTTATCCGTTCTTTGAACTTCTGCGCCTCTCGTTCCATGACTGGCAGGGGATCGGCCCGATGCACTGGGTGGGGTTTCAGAATTTCCGGGAGCTGATGGCCGACAAGGTGTGGTGGAATTCCATCGGGCATGCGGGATATATCACCCTCATCGCGCTCACCTTTCAGAATGCGCTCGCCTTCGCGTTGGCGATCGCCTGCGACCGGGAGATCCGTCTCAAGCGATTTTACCGTGTCGTCTTTTTTATTCCTCCAGTTCTCTCGGAAGTGGTGGTGGGGATCCTTTGGAATTGGATCCTCCATGCCGGAGTCCAGGGTGGGGAGCAGGTCGGCCTCCTGAACAATTTTCTTGTTGAGATCGGGTTCCCCCAGATGGTCCATAATTGGTTGTCGGACCCCAAGACCGCCCTCACCTGTATCGCGGTCGTCCATGCCTGGAAGGGATTCGGCTGGGGGTTCCTGATGCTCCTGGCCGGACTGCAGACGATCGACCGACAGATGTACGAGGCGGCCGATATCGACGGGGCAAGCCCCTGGCGTACCTTCTGGAACGTCACGCTGCCGTTGATGCTCCCGGTCATCATCGTGGTCGTGATCCTCACGATCCTCGGGTCCATGCAGGTCTTTGTCCTCATTCTGTCCCTGGTAAGCCAGGGCTTGGTCTATCATACCGAGGTGCCGGTGACCCGGATCCTCGGGGCCATGTCCGGCACGAATCAGTTCGGGTACGCCTGTGCCCAGGCCTTGGTCTTTGGGGCCATGTTGATCGTATTGTCCTTCGGGCTCAAGAAACTCCTCAACCGGGTGAGGTGGAGCTGATATGGCGCGTGATCGTTCCGTGATCCTTCGGGTCGTTCAGAACATGTTCCTTCATGTGTTTCTCATGACGGTCGCGGTGGCGTGTCTCTTTCCGCTCTTCTGGATGGTACGATCGTCGTTGATGAGCAAGGCCGCGATCTTCACCGATCACGGGCTGATCCCTCGGGATCCCCACTGGGGGAGCTATGCGACCGCGTGGGTCAAGGGGGACTTCGGGATTTATTTCCTTAATAGCGTCCTCTATACCGTCTGCGTGGTCATGGGGATCGTGATCATCGGGTCGCTGGCGGCCTTTGCGTTCTCGCGCTTGCGCTTCCCGGGGAGGAATATCCTGTTTACCCTGTTCGTGGCGGCCATGATGATCCCGCTCCCGGGGAGTTTTGTGCCGCTCTTTGTCCTGATGAGCAAACTGCATCTGGCCAACACCCGTCTGGGATACGTCCTGTGTATGATCAATGTGGGGCTTTCCTTCAGCATCCTTCTTCTAAAGACATTCTTTGACAAGATGCCGACGGACCTTGAAGACGCGGCGCGTATCGACGGCTGCAGCCGTCTTCAGATCTGGTGGCATGTGGCGCTGCCTTTGGCGCGTCCGGCGCTGGCGGTCATCGTGGTCTATAACGCGCTCAATGTCTGGAATGAGTACATCCTGGCGACGCTTCTTTTGAGCGACAAGAGCCTGATGCCCTTACAGCGGGTTTTGATGGTGTTCAACGGGGCCTATCAGGTCGATTATCCGATCCTCATGGCGGGACTCACCATGACAGCGCTGCCGATCATCGGTCTTTATCTTCTGATGCAGAGATATCTTGTGAAGGGCATTTTTTCTGGTGCGGTGGTTGGATAATTTGCGGATCATGGTGTATATTCTCTAACAAAAAGAAAGGGAAGAGCGCAATGCATGTGATGTCTCACCTGACACGGATCGGATTTCTCGCTGTCCTGTGCCTGGGGGTTGCTTTCGGGTCTCTTCCCCGTCCTGCCATCGCCCAGGAGGATGAGGTCGTTGAGGACCTCTCCCGTCTTATTCTTCTCGCCTGGGAGGCTTCTGGACGGGGAGATCATGCTTATGTGGAGGAGATCGTCCAGCATGTCCTGGATCGTTACGGCGTAGCGGCCGACACGCAGGCGGGAGGTCTGCAGGCGTTCCCGGCCCGTGATGAGGTCCAGGGGTATGAGGTGATGAACCAGGTGGGGACCTCCCTCTTTATTCGGGCCGAGGCGATCATGCACCAGGGTCGGACAAGGGATGCCATCGCGGCCTTTGAAGAGGCGATCGCGCGGTTCCCTTTTTCCCAGGCCTGGGATCCGAGCCGCGGGTCCTACTGGTCGATCGCCGAGAAGAGCCGTGAGAGTATCAAGAGAATGACGGGAGAGGACGAAAAGGACCAGGGGTCCGAGAAGCCGCGGTCCGTTCCCCGTATCTTTAAGCCGGGGACGGACAAGATCATCGATTACGCCCAGTATGGCACCATTGAGGGGGCCGGGACCAAAAAGTATAAATTCAAGGTCAACAATCCGAATGTCCTTTCCAGGGCCGTCGGAGAGGGGATCTATCCGAACACGGCCGATATTCTTCAGAATCCGCGTTATCGCGAGGTGCTTAAAGAGAAGAGACTTGAGGGAAGTCACTGGGATTTTGCCAATACCCCTGACCTTGAGGCGGCGTATTTCAAATGGGCCATGGCACCGGAACACTGGGGTGTCAAACTGTTCTTCATTGGTTTGACCCTAGAGAAGGCCGGGATGAACCTGGAGGCGATCAAGGCCTATCATGCCCTCATCGTCCATTTTCCTAATACGGTCGCCTGGACCTATTGGCAGACCCCGTGGTATCCGGCCCAGGCCGCGGTCGCCAAGATCAAGAATATTTTGCGAATGCATCCCGAGCTTGAGCTTGTTTATGAGAAGGGGTCTGTCCAGGTCCTCAACGGGACGGATAATGATGTCAAGAACGATGTGTTTGTGGTGAATCCGGGGGCGATCAAGGTCGATGCCTCCGCGGTGCACAAAAGGCATCGGGACCTGAAGGCCGTGGCCCGGTCGCTCGGGAGGCCCAAGCGGATCCTGGGGGGGCGTAAGACGCGGCTTGTGCAGTACAATAACGGACATTGGCAGCTCTTTACCGACAATGAAGCCTTTATGATCCACGGGGTCACTTATGCGCCGACAAAGGTCGGCCAGAGCCCTGATAAGGGAAATCTCGCCAACTGGATGACGGAGGACACCAACGGCAACGGCAGGGCTGATGGTCCCTTTGATTCATGGGTCGACGCGAACAGGAATGACGAGCAGGATCCGGACGAACCGGTGGTAGGAGACTTCCAGCTCATGAAGGAGATGGGGGTCAACACGCTCCGTATTTATGACGAGCAGTCCAAGATCGACAAGACCATCCTGCGCGAGATGTTCGAGCGTTTCGGAATGCGGGTGATCGTGGGGAGTTTCGTGGGAAAATACGCGATCGGGTCCGGGGCCTCCTGGGCCGAGGGGACCGATTACGGCGACCCCCAGCATCGGGCCAATCTGATGCGCCGCATCGAGGCCATGGTCCAGGAATACAAGGACGAACCCTATGTTTTGTTCTGGCTCCTGGGCAATGAGAATAATTACGGAGTGGCGAGCAACGCGGACAAAAAGCCCGTCGAGTATTACACATTTATTAATGATGTTGCGAAGCGGATCAAGGAGATCGACCCCACAAGACCTGTTGCCATTTGCAACGGGGATATTATTCAGATGGACTATGTCGCCAAATACGCGCCGCTCATCGATATATACGGGGCCAATATTTATCGTGGCGATTATGGGTTTGGGGCGTTTTGGGATGATGTGCGCCGGGTCCTGGATCGGCCCGCATTCATTACGGAGTACGGGGCCCCGGCCTTTGCCAAGGGATTCGACCTGATGGAGGCGGAAGAGGCCCAGGGCCGGTATCATCGCGGGAACTGGCTTGATATTGAGTATAATTCGGCCGGTCATGACGACGGGGCAGGGAATTCCGTCGGAGGCGTGGTGTTCGAATGGCTTGATGAGTGGTGGAAGAACTACGAGCCGACCCTTCATGACAAAAAGGCGGATGTGATCGGGCCGTTTGCTGGGGGATATTATTTTGAGGAGTGGTTCGGGATCGTGGGGCAGGGCAATGGCCGGAACTCTCCCTTTATGCGGCAGCTCAGAAAGGCGTATTTTGTCTATGAAGAGCTTTGGAACCGGAGGAAAAGATAAATTTGGCAAAATCTGCAAAGATATGGCATACTTATTCACGCCATCAAAAAACAGTCAACCAAGTCTTAATAAAAAGCAGGAGGTCGTAATGTTGAAGCACATTCTAACAGGCGCTCTGGTGATCCTTTTTGCAGCCGGGTCCCCGATCGCGCATGCGCAAGAAAAGGCTGCATACAATTTCGGTGATTTCAAGTCATCGACGTTGGCCACCAAGGCATGGCAGGCTTTGGCCGCGAATGACCTTGATGCGGTCCTGGCCTATACCAACAAGTGCATCGAGATGTATGCCGGTAACGCCAAGCAGATGCAGGCCGAGCTGACGGAATATCCTGTCGGAGATGACCAGAAGATCTTTTCCTACTGGGCCCTTAATGATGTAGCGACCTCTCTCTTTATTCAGGGTGAAGCCTACCGCAAGGCAGGAAAGATCGAGGAAGCGAAGGCCGCGTTCAATCAGATCATCAGCGAGTACTCTTTCGGTCAGACCTATGATGTGGGCAACAAGGCTTTCTGGAAGCCGGCCGAGGCCGCCAAGGAAAAGCTCGACATGATCGCCCAGGGCCTTGATCTTGATTTCGGAAACATGACCTCCGCGTATTTCGTTCAGAAGGGCTGGGAGGCCCTGGCCAAAAAGGACCTGAAGGTCCTCAAGGCGTATGTTCAGAAGAACCTGGATATGTACGGTCAGCGCGCCCGCGAGATGCAGGCGACCTTGAGCGAGTTCCCCTGGGAATCTCCCGAGAAGATCCATTCCTACTGGGCGCTCAATGACGTCGGGACCTCTCTCTTTCAGCTCGGCCAGGGATATCGCAACGCCGGGATGAACGACGAGGCCATTGCTACGTTCAAGCAGCTCATCAACGAGTATGGGTATGGCCAGTGCTGGGATCCCCAGGGTTGGTTCTGGAAGCCTGCGGAAGCGGCCCAGCAGCAGATCATCGAGATCGAAGCCCTGAAATAAGGATATCGTGGAACGTCACACCTCTTTCTTTTATATTCTCGCCCTTACGATTACGGTCATGACGGCTGTCTCGGGATGCTCGGGCCAGCCGTCTGACCGTAAGCCGGGCGTGTCCTCGGCTGTTATCGTCGATGAGACGATGCCGAAGGGCACCTTCGGGCCGTTCTTCGTTTACGAGGACAAGTCATCCAAGAACCGCTTTACTCCGTCGGGATATATGCCGACGGGTGAGTGCCTTTCTGTCGATGACGGCTGGCAGTATGATGTGAAAGAAGGCAAGACCTGCGTGCGGACCGTCTATGATATTCCCTGTTCCAAGGAGGGCCGCAAGTGGATCGGGCTGTATTGGCAGAATCCGGCGGACAATTGGGGCAACCGCAAGGGGGGGTATGACCTGACCGGCGCGACCAAGCTGGTCTTCTGGGCCAAGGGCGAAATGGGCGGCGAACGGATCAAGGAGTTCAAGGTCGGCGGTCTGGGGGAAGGGCAGATGTTCCCCGACTCCGATGTCGCGGTGATCGGCCCTGTCATTCTGACGAACGAATGGAAAGAATATACGATCGACTTGAGGGGAAAGGACCTGTCCTATATCAGCGGGGGATTCTCCTGGGTCACGGATGTGGATGCCAATCCGCATCACTGTATCTTTTATCTGGATCATATCCGTTTTGAGTGAGCCCCGTCCTGTTGCCCTTCCCTTCTTATTTTATCTTTAGAAAATTTTTTCTTTTTTCATTGTGGGCGAAGAGGGGCTCTGTTATATTTTAAATTGTTTCCGATAAAAAAAGGGAGACAATATGTCTAAAACGGTCCAACAGAGTCTTTTGGTTCTCGGCATTCTTCTTTTGATCAGCATCGGGTCCGCGGTCTTCATTCTTGTGCAGAAGCAACAGCTTGCGGCGCAGAATGAGTACCTTCAGGGGCAGCTGACCGATGCGGAATCCCGGGCGCAGATGTTGTCGAAGAAGGCGGGGGACCTGGAGTCCCAGCTGAGCGGCGTCCGCCGTGATCTCGACGAGAAATCCCGCGAGAACAAGACCCTCGAGAAGAAGGCCAGCGACGCCGATGCCGAGCTCCGTCGGGCCAAGGACGATATGAGCCGGCTCGAGCGCGACAAAAGAGAATGGGATGACCGTCTTCAGAAGATGACCGCAGAGCGCGATCGCCTCACCAAAGAACTTCAGAATCGTCCCACCCAGGACAAGATCGTCGAAAAGGTCGTGGAAAAAGTCGTGACCGTTCCGGCAGCTGGCATCGCCCGATCTGAGGCGGGCAGCGGGACAACGATCGTCGTCGAGAACAAGGCCGATGAAGAATATTGGGCCAAGGTCCTGAAGGAGAAGAGCGCTCTCGAGATCGAGATCGGGGATGCGAAAGAGAAGGCCGCAGAGGCCATGCTCAAGGTCGAGGAGGCGAAGAAGACCGCTTCGGATCTTGAGATCGAGGTCGGGCGTCTCAAGAATGAGCGTGAGGCGATCCTGAGGAAGATCAAGTATGGCGAGGAGCTTGCCGACAACCTGTCGATCGAACTTGCGCGCTCTAGGAACGAACAGCGCGTGATCAAGGAAATGGCCGACCGCGTCAGCGCCGAGAACCAGCAGCTCCGGTCCCAGGTCAAGGAACTGACATCCACCAAGGTCGCCCT